>CAYXRQ010000001.1:0-45272 GCA_964466765.1 uncultured Bifidobacterium sp.
GCCAAGGCCGCCGAAATTTCGTTCACGGGTCGCACGCTGTCCGCCCAGGAATCCCTCGACCTCGGCATCGTGAACGCGGTGGTCGCGCCCGAGGACCTCCGTGAGCACTCCCTCGCGATGGCGGGGGAGATCGCCTCGAACGCACCGCTCGCCGTCCGTGCGATCAAGCGGATGATGCGCGCCGCAGAGACCGAGACTTTCGAGCAGAACATCCATCATGTGTTCCTCCAGCTGCTCCCGTTGTTCCGAACCCAGGACTTCAAGGAGGGTGTGGCCGCGTTCATCGAGAAGAGGCCGCCGAACTTCGTGGGACGCTGACCATTGGGGCCGTTCGAGGTTCTCGGCATCCCGCCCGGGTCCGACGAGACGGCCGTGCGGAGCGCGTTCAGGGAGCGCGCGCGGCAGCTGCACCCCGATGTGGGGGGCGACAACCGGTCGATGGCCGAACTCGTCGAGGCCTACAGGGCAGCGGTGACCGCTGCCAGGACTCCGGACACGAACGAACCGACCGCGCCGTCAGGACGGAGAGGAACGCGACGCACCCGGGGTCACAGAAGGGTCGAGCACGATGTCGCGAGCTTCACGGTGGATGCTCTCCCCGTGGTCGCGTTCGAGGCGCTCCACATCGTCGCGGGTTCGCTGGGGGACATCTCTGACGAGGAACCTCCGTACATGATCGAGTTCCTCATGAGGGACGCAGACTCGCTGTGGTGCCGGTGTGAGCTGGTGCCTGATGCGGGCTCCACCACTGTCGCCGTGTCAGTCTCCCCAGCGGGGGAGGAGCCGATGGCACGCGTGGACCGTGTCCGTGACCTGCTCGTCTCCGAACTGAACTCGCTCGACTGGGAATAGTCAGGACCGTCCGGCCGCGGCCTTCGACAGGCGGTCCCGCACTGCGGCGGCGAGACCGTCGCCCTCCGGGAGAAGGGCTATGACATCGGTGATCCCGTCATCGTCGGCACGCCGGAGCTCTCCGTAGAGCTGCGCCGCGTATTCCGTGGCGTCCAGACCCTCGCCGAGAATGCGCACCTTCGACCCGGCATTCATCGACGACGCTGCGGCACGTGCCTCCTCGGTGGTGGCCGCGAGGTGGACACGCGCACGGGGCGCATAGTGGGAGGCGAGCATGCCCGGGGCCCGCGACGGGCCCGAGGGTCCGGCAACCTCCTCAGCGGCAGTCTCCTCGATCTGATCCGCAGTGACTGCGCCGGGACGGAGCACCTGGAGCGTTCCTGTGCAGTCGACGATGGTCGACTCGACCCCCACCGTGCAACGACCTCCGTCGAGGACGAGATCCACCAGCCCGTCGAGGTCACCCACGACATGCGAGGCCTCCGTGGGGCTGACGTGACCGAACCTGTTCGCCGACGGCGCCACCAGTCCTTCGCCGAGCCTGTCGATCACCTCGAGAGCCATCGGGTGGGCGGGGACCCTGATGGCGACCGAGTCACGCCCGCCGGTGACCACCGGGGGAACGGTGTCGCGCCTGCGGACGAGCACCGTCAGCGGGCCGGGCCAGAAGCGATGGGCAAGAGCCGTCGCCCGCAGGTCGAACTCCCCGTACTTGAGGGCCTGGCCGAGTGACGAGACATGCACGATGAGCGGGTGTCCGGCCGGGCGCCCCTTTGCCGCGTACACGCGGCGCACGGCCGGCTCGTCCGAGACCCTCGCGGCCAGGCCGTAGACGGTCTCGGTGGGGAGCCCGACGATGCCGCCCGCAGCGAGCAAAGCCACGGCCTCGTCAATGTCGCCGGTGACCCTGGTCGTGCTCACACTGCGCCGAGGAACTCGAGGACAGCATCGATGAACGAAAAGGACTCGGGAGTGGCGAAGTGGTCGGTGTTCCTCAGCACCACGAGCTTTCCGTTCGGGAAGGACGCGGCAAGACGGTCAGCAGGGTGCGTGAAGTCCTTGTCACCGATCACCACGAGCACCGGGTTCTGCACGGAGGCGAGCACGGCAGGGTCGGGCGGGGCCTGGCGCGGTCTCTTCATCACCGCGGTGAGTGCGAGCTTGTCCTTCCCGGGGGCGTCCGCGTAGTTCGCGAAGATCTGCGCACTCGGGTCCGAGGTGTCACCCGTACCTTCCAGTGCGTCGATGATCTTCTTTCCGTCGTCGGGACCACGTTCCTCGAGCATCCCGTTCCCGATGCCCGCGAGCACCACACGGCCGAACCTTGACGGGTCCTCGAGGAGTGCCCCGAGCACCGTCATCGCACCGAGCGAGAAGCCGACGGCGTCGACGACCGGCGGGGCATCCGCCAGACGGCGCAGGAGCCACTGATCGAGACGGGCATACGCCGCGGGGTCATGGGGCTTCTCCTCGTCGCCGTGGCCCAGTAGGTCCACGCCGATCACGGATCGTCCGCCGTCCTCCAGCAGGGCGTCCATCCCCGTGGACTGCCAGGTCTCCCTGAAGGAACCGGCCCACCCGTGGACAAGGACGACGGGGGATTCCGCTTGAGGTGTCATGGGCACACGGTAGTCTCGGACCGCCCTATGCGCTTCCTCCAGAGCCCTCCCGCGCACGACCTGACGTACAACGACGTCTTCATGGTCCCGAGCATGTCCACCGTGCCAAGCCGACTCGACGTCGATCTCCGCACCCCGGACTCTCTCGGCACGAACATCCCCGTCGTGGTCTCCAACATGACCGCCGTTGCCGGCCGCAGGATGGCAGAAACGGTCGCGCGCAGGGGCGGTCTCGTGGTGCTCCCGCAGGACATCCCGCTCGACATCATCAGGACGGTGGTGGAGCACGTGAAGTCGCGGCATCCCGTGTTCGAGACGGCCATCACCCTCGGCCCCACGGACACGCTCGGCGAGGCGCTGTCGCTCATCCACAAGAGGGCCCACGGTGCTGTGGTGGTGGTGGACGACGAGGGCCGCCCGGTCGGAATCTTCACGGAACACGACGCCGCCGGATACGACAGGTTCACGCAACTGAAGAACGTGATGAACCCGGACATCGTCTCGGTTCACGAGGGTGCGGGGATCGTGTCCATCCACGACCAGCTCGCCGACCAGCGCCTGAGTTTCGCACCCGTCGTCGATTCCGACGGCCGGCTCGTCGGCTGCGTCACCCGCAAGGGTGCGCTGCGCAGCACCATGTACGCCCCGGCCGTCGACGCTCAGGGACGTCTCCTGTCGTCCGTGGCGGTCGGGATCAACGGCGACCCGGGCGGACGCGCCAGGGCACTCGTGGAGATGGGGGTGGACGTCCTCGTGATCGACACCGCCCACGGCCACCAGGAACGAATGGTGCGCGCGATCGAGGCCGTGCGCAAGGCGGCGCCCGACACACCGATCGTGGCGGGGAACGTGGTGACCCCGGAGGGGACACGTGACCTGATCAGCGCAGGTGCCGACGTGGTGAAGGTCGGTGTCGGGCCGGGGGCGATGTGCACCACCAGGATGATGACGGGCGTCGGGCGCCCGCAGTTCTCCGCTGTCCTTGAGTGTGCCGAGACGGCGATCTCTGCGGGCAAGCACGTGTGGGCCGACGGTGGCGTGCGCTACCCCAGGGATGTCGCGCTCGCTCTCGCTGCCGGCGCCTCGAGTGTGATGCTGGGGTCCTGGCTCGCCGGCACCTACGAATCGGCAGCGGACACCCTGCGGGACACGGAAGGTCGTCTGTACAAGGAGAGCTTCGGGATGGCCTCGAACCGGGCCGTCCGGAACCGCACGCGCACGGAGACTGCCTTCGAGCGCGCCAAGAAGGAACTGTTCGAGGAGGGGATCAGCACCTCGCGCATGTACCTCGACCCCGCACGACCGGGCGTGGAGGACATCATCGACCAGATCGTGGCGGGCCTCCGCTCCTCGTGCACCTATGCGGGTGCCTCGAACATCGAGGAGTTCCGCGAGCGAGCCGTGGTCGGCGTGCAGAGCTCTGCCGGCTACGACGAGGGTCGCCCGCTCGGCACCAGTTGGTGACCCGTGCGGGTCATTGCCATCGACGGGCCGGCCGGGGCGGGAAAGTCCACGGTCGCGCGCATGGTCGCGGCAGCCACGGGCCTGCCCTTCCTCGACACCGGCGCGATGTACAGGTGCGTCGCGCTCGCGGTCCTGCGGGATGCCGTCGACCCGGCTGATGCCGCCGCCGCCACGTCGGTCGCGGAGTCGACGGAGGTGCGGGTGGACGGGTCCACGGTTCGCATGGACGGCGAGGATGTCTCCTCCGCGATCAGGACGCCGGAGGTCAACGCAGTCGTGAGCGCCATAGCAGTCCACTCCGGGGTCAGGTCAGTCATGCGGGAGGCACAGAGGGCCTGGGCCGAGAGGGTCGGCGGGGGCGTGGTGGAGGGACGAGACATCGGGACGGTGGTGTTCCCCGATGCCGTCCTGAAGGTCTTTCTGACCGCATCGCCCGCAACGCGAGCGGCAAGGCGGGTGGCGGAGTCCGGTGGCGACCTGGCGGAGGTCGCGCGGTCCATCGAGGAGCGCGACGCGATCGATTCCACCAGGGAGGACAGCCCCCTGCGTCCGGCTGACGGCAGCATCACTGTCGACTCCAGCGACATGACGGTGGAGCAGGTCGTGGACGCGATCGTGGGCCACTACAGGGTGTCCACGGACGGGGAGGGCTGATGGCAGGCGTCGAGAGTCACTTTGCCGGGGGATCCCTCGCGAGCAGAGGCTTCTATGCCACGGTGCGCGCCATCGTGGTCTTCCTGTGTCTCGTCGTGACGCGCGTGCGCGTCCACGGCAAGGAGAACATCCCCCAGACCGGGGCGTTCGTGCTCGCCCCCATCCACCGTTCGAACATCGACACGCCGCTCGCTGCCGCCGTGACGCGCAGGCGCATGCGGTTCATGGGCAAGGACTCACTGTGGAAGTTCCGTCCGGTCGGCTGGGTGCTGTCTGCACTCGGTGGTTTCCCCGTGTCACGCGGGACGGCCGACAGGGAGGCGCTCAAGCGTTGTGTGGCGGTGCTCGAGGGGGGAGAACCCCTCGTGCTCTTCCCGGAAGGGACCCGCCAGAGCGGCCCGGTAGTGCATCCGTTGTTCGACGGCGCGGCGTACGTGGCCGTGAAGGCCGGCGTGCCCATCATCCCCGTGGGGATCGGGGGATCGGAGGGCGTCATGCCGAAGGGGTCGCGCATGATCCGCCCCAAGAAGTGCGTGATGGTCGTGGGGAAGCCGATCTCCGCAGTCCTCGACGCAGAGGGACGAGTACCGAGGTCGGCCGTCAGGGACGTCACCGACAGGCTGTCGGCCTCACTGCAGGAGCTGTTCGACGAGGCACAGCGCCTCGCCGGTTCACTCTGAGGCGAACGCCTCCATCAGCGTCACTAGCCTCGGGACGTCCAATGCCCCGCACATCTCCCGCGCACTGTGCATGGAGAGTTGCGGCGCACCGACGTCGATGCACTCAATGCCGAGCCTCGTCGCCGTCATCGGCCCGATCGTGCTCCCGCACGGCATGTTGTTCCGCGAGACGAACGTCTGGAGCGGCACACCGGCACGCGAGGCGATTCCCCGCACGAGGGCCGCACCCCGCGACGTGGTGGCATATCGCTGGTTCCCGTTCAGCTTCAGCGCCGGACCACGGTTGATGACGGGTGCATGGCGCGGCTCGTGGCGTTCCGGGTAGTTCGGGTGGACAGCGTGGGCATTGTCGGCCGAGAGGCAGAAACTGGATGACATCGCCTCGTGGCGCTCGGTGCCTGTCATCCCGCCTGCCTCGCAGAGCGCAGTGATGACCGACTCGAGCAGGGGACCGGCGGCGCCGGTCGTGCTCTCGGAACCGACCTCCTCGTGGTCGTTCATGACGACAACCACATTGTGCGTCGGTTGCCCCACCGCGGCGAGGGCCCGCGCGGCTGCCCAGCACGACAGTTGGTTGTCGATGCGCCCGCTGGCAACGAGTGAGGAGTCAGCCCCGAGCACGGCCGCGGGTGCGGCGTCGAAGAGATGCGCATCGAACGCGGCGATGTCCGCGGTGCCCGAGACCCCGGCCAGCCACTCCCGGAAGTCGATCCCGGACGTCGCCCACACGGGCATCATGTGCTGGTGCCTGTCCAGCTGGAGCCCGCGCTCCCCGATCTCGCGGTCGAGATGGATGGCGAGTTGCGGGACCCGCGCGAGTGCACTGCGCACCGAGAAGAGCCTCTTCTCGCCCGACGAAGTGACGACGCGTCCTGCGATGCCGAGATCACGGTCCAGCCACGAGTTGAGGAGTACACCGCCGTAGATCTCCACTCCCAGTTGATCCCATCCGTGAGAACCGAACGCGGGGTTCGGGTGGATGCGCAGGTTCGGGCTGTCGGTGTGCGTGCCGATGACCCGGAAAGTGCGGGCACCGGGAACCGAGATCCAGGCCGCGACGGATCCCTCGCGCACGAGCACGCCCTTCGCGGGCAGTCCTCCGTCCAGACGGGTGACCTCGACGAAGCCTGCCGCGACGAGATCGTCGGCCGCTCTTCTCGCCGAGTGGAAGGGCGTGGGGCAGGCATCCAGCCATCCCAGCAGGTCAGGAACGTGTGCGTCAGCCATGGAACAACCCCACCGGGAGTCCCGTGCCCCGGAGATGCCCGCTCTCGTTCACGGACAGGATGCTGCGGTGACCCCTGCTAGAGGCGGCGACGCGGTGGATCGAGGTGTAGTTCGGGTAGAAGAACTGGTTGCCCGGCAGTCCCAGGACGTGGGCGAGGTACTCGTTGATGACACCGCCGTGGCACGTCACGACCACACGCCCGCCGGCGTTGTCGTTGATGATCCCCTCCACGGACGAGATGACCCTGTCGTGGAAGTCCTCGGGGCTCTCGTCGGAGTTCCATCCGCCGTCCATCATCTCCCGCCACCGCGGGTCATTGGCGGCCTTCAGCTCCTCCACGGGGATGTACTCGTTGGAGTTCTGGTCCCACTCCGCGACGCCGTCCACCACGGTGACACCGAGACCCTTCCTCCGCGCGAGCGGCTCTGCCGTCTGGCGCGCCCGTCGCATCGGGCTCGAGTAGATGGCGTCGAGATGCTCGAGGGCCATCCAGTCGGCGAAGTGCTCGGCCTGCTTCAGTCCTGCCTCCGACAGTTCGGGGTCGGCAGGGCCGTCGGTGTTCTCCCGGCGGACGGGGAGTGCGTGACGCACGAGAATCAATTCCACGGTGATTAGATAACCATGTGGGCACCCCCTCGACACTCATCCACGCGGAGGAATCGGGTCCCGCCGGTGCCCCGCTCGTCGTCCTTGTGCACGGATCGCTCGACAGATCGGCAGGGATGGCCCGGGTCGCGCGGATCCTGCAGGCCCGGTTCAGGGTTCTCCGCTACGACCGCCGCGGGTACGCGCGGTCCGTCGCGCACCCGGGACCGTTCGGCGTGGCCGACCACGTCGATGACCTGCTGAATCTCCTGGACGGCCGTCCGGCGGTGCTCATCGGGCACAGCTACGGGGGGAACGTGGCACTCGCCGCTTCCGTCAGGCTGGGGCCGTCCGTGACGGGCGTGGGTGTCTACGAGACGCCGATGTCATGGCTGCCCTGGTGGCCGGGCACCACAGCCGGTGCGGCCGCCGCGGCGTCGTCCCCGGAGGATGCCGCAGAGGCATTCATGCGGCGGTTGATCGGGGACGAGGGGTGGAACTCGCTCCCAGAGCGGACACGGGCTGCACGGAGGCTCGAGGGCACCGCGCTGCGCGCGGAGTTGACGGAGCTCCGGGAGACGGCGCCGTGGGAGCCGGGCGACGTGAACGTGCGGGTGGTCTGCGCGCACGGCTCACGCGGTTCCGTCCACCACGCCCGGGGCATGGAGTGGCTGTCGGCGGAACTGGCGAGTGCCGAACTGCAGGTCATCGAGGGAGCGGGGCACGGGGCGCCCAATTCGCACCCGGCCGCGTTCGTGGAGCAGGTGGTGATGCCCCTCGTCTGAGGGCGGCCCGGCGGCTACTCGGTGACCGCTACTCGGTGACCGACGGGATCTCGACCGACTGGCCGAAGAACGTGCACGACACAGCCTGGGTCCCGGCCGTCGCACGGACCTTCTCGGCGCAGTCGACGATGTTGGCGCGCTGCGAGTAGGAGCCGAAGCCGAGCGCGAGGAGGAGGACGACGCTGAGGACGCGCATCACCATGTTCTTCACCAGCCACAGAGCCGCCACGGCGATGACGACCGAGCCGATCGACATGCCGCTCGCGATGTTCTTGGCCGCGTCGATGTCGAGTGTGATGGCGAGATGTTCCATGGGGGCAATCTATGCGCCCGCCAGCCCGTAGCCTTGACACCATGCCGGGCTCGCCCTTCACAGTCGCAGTCCTCATCGGCGGCGACTCGTCGCGGATGGGGACCGACAAGGCCACATACCCCGTGGACGGGGTGCCGATGGCGGCGCGAGTCGTCTCCGCCGCCAGGGAGGCCGGCGCGGCCGAGGTCCTGCTCGTGGGCGGTCCCCAGTCACGGGCAAAAGGTCTCGACGGGACGTGGAAGAAGGACGCATTCCCGGGCGAGGGCCCGCTGGGCGGGGTCATCACCGCGCTCAAGGCGTCGGCGAACGATACGGTCGTGGTGCTGTCGTGCGACATGCCCTTCATCACCGGTGCGGTCATCGCCAGCCTCGCGGACGGTCTCTCTGATGCGCAGGCGACGGTGGGGCGCACCGACCGTCTCAACTGGCTGTGCGCGGCCTGGTCGCGTGACGAGTGCCTGGCGTCGCTGCAGGGGGTGTGGAAGCGCAACGAACGCGCGGTGCACCGCGCAGCTGTGCTTCTCGACGTGCTCGAGGTGCCCGTGCCGGCCGTCGCCGTCAGGAACGTGAACACACCGGCCGACCTCGAGCCAGTGGTCGAGGAGAAATAGCGTGCGGCGCGGCGGCGGGCAGTCGGGCCAGGCAAGTCCGGCCACGGCCCACGAATGGATCGACACGGACACGTCCCTGCGCGACTTCGTCGGCGCCTCGGTCGGTTGCGGCCAGTACTCGATCGACACAGAATTCCACCGGGAGAAGACCTACTTTCCCCGGCTCGCCCTCGTCCAGGTCAGGGCCCGTGACGTCACCGCGCTCATCGACCCGCTCGCCGTCGACATGTCGCTCGTGCGTCCGCTCTTCGAGGGGCCTGACCTCGCGGTCCTCCATGCCGCGCAGCAGGACCTCGACGTCCTCGGCCAGTCCATCGGCTTCGTCCCCTCCCGCATCTACGACACGCAGCTCGCCGCGGGATTCGTCGGGTACTCGAGCCCGTCGCTCGTCAATCTCGCTGCGTCGCTCCTCCGCGTGAACGTCCCGAAGGGGGACAGGCTCACGGACTGGCTGCGCCGTCCCCTCACCAATGACCAGAGGAACTACGCGGCGTCCGACGTCGAGCACCTCGCCGCGATGAAGGAGATCATCGACCGGGATCTCGAGGCGCGCGGCAGGACTGCCTGGGCGGAAGAAGCCTGCGAGGAACTGCGCACGAGGAAGATGGGCCCGGGCGACCCGTGGGACGCCTGGTTGCGCGTCAAGGACATCAGGACAGTCAAGGGTCGGTCGCGCTGGGTGGCGCGGCACGTGGCACGGTGGCGCGAGGAACGCGCGATGGACCTCGACATCCCGCCGCGGCACGTCCTCTCCGACATCGCGCTCCTCGGCATCGCCCAGCGCGTGCCCCGTTCTCTCGACGACCTGTCGTCGTGCCGCGGTGTCGACGGCCGTCTCGCGCGCGGCGCCACGGGGGAGGCGCTCCTCGATGCGATCGATGATGCCCTCGACGACGCAGAGAAGGGTGACCTCGCATTCCCCTCGAACGACGGGGACGATCTCGACAAGTCGATGAGGCCCGCAGTGACGCTGGTCGGAGTCTGGGTGGCGGAACTCGCGCGTCAGAGCGATCTCGACCCTGCTCTGCTCGGCACCCGTCGCGACATCGTGGAGCTCCTGTCCGGCACCGAGGGCGCAAGGCTCTCCAGCGGCTGGAGAGCGGACATCCTCGGGCATGACGTCGAACTGCTCGTCAAGGGCCGCAGGGCACTCACCTTCTCCGCCGGCGGAATGGTCTCGGGGCTCCGGATGGTGCCGGTCGACGGCCCTGAATGAGTCAAATTGCCCGAATCCGTCTCACGGGGGCTGTAAAGTACGGGGGTTGTATTGAGAGGCCCCCGGGCCACCGAATGTTGGAGCCCGACCGTGAAAAAGGGTCGCCACCGCCGCTTCGAGGAAGCGCGCAAACTGAAGCAAGCCGGCCCTTCTGCGTCTGACCTCGGGCTCAATGAGTCGTCCCGTTCCAGCAAGTCGGAGGACGACGAGTACGCGGAGATCGCCGAACGCTACGGCTGGGTGGACGAGGACGACGACGAGGACGAAGAGTCCGACGAAGACTGACCCCAGCGGTCACGCCCAGACATCATGAAGAACCCCCTCCGCAACGTCGCCCTTGTCGCGCATGTCGACCACGGCAAGACCACACTCGTCGACGCCCTCCTCAAGTCGACCGGAACTTTCGCGTCCCACCAGACCATCGTGGACCGCGTCATGGACTCCGACGACCAGGAACGGGAGCGGGGCATCACGATTCTCGCCAAGGCCGCCCGCGTGCAATGGAAGGACGTCCTCGTCAACCTGGTCGACACCCCGGGCCACGCCGACTTCGGCGGCGAGGTGGAGAGGGCTCTCGCCCTCGTCGACGGGATCGTGCTGCTCGTTGATGCGGCGGAGGGCCCGCTCCCTCAGACGCGGTACGGGCTGTCCAAGGCCCTCGGGCGCGGCCTGCCGACCGTCCTCGTCATCAACAAGGTCGACCGCCAGGACGCCCGGCCGGACGAAGTGCTGGAGGAAGTGGAGCAGCTCTTCCTCGACCTCGCAATGAGCGACGACCAGCTCTCCTTCCCCGTGATCTCCGCAGTCGCCCGCGAGGGGCGCGCGATGAAGGGCGTCGGCATGCCGGCGCCTGACGCGGACCTGTCAGCACTCCTGGACACCATCCTGGAGACCATCCCGGCGCCGTCGATGGACGAGTCTGCACCGCTCACCGCCCTCGTGACGAACCTGGACGCTTCCGACTACGTGGGCCGTCTGGCCATCGGGCGCGTGCACAGCGGCGTCATGCACAAGGGGGACAGCGTCGCACTGTGGGGCAAGGACACAGACGGCAACCCGCTCCGCCGCCGCATCGCGCAACTGAGCGTCTTCGACGGCATCGGCCGGACGGAGGTGGACGAGGTGCGCGCCGGCGACCTGTTCGTCCTGGCAGGCATCCCCGAGGTCGAGGTGGGGGACACAATCGCGGCGCCCGAGGTCACCGCGGCGCTGCCGCGACTCGAGGTCGACGAGCCGGTCATCCGCATGAGCTTCGGCGTCAACAATTCGCCGTACGCAGGCCGCGAGGGCAAGTACGTCACCAGCCGGCACATCCGCGAGCGCCTCAACAAGGAGATACTCGGGAACGTGTCGATCAAGATCGCCGACACCGACTCTGCCGACGTCATGAGCGTGGCCGGCCGGGGCGAGCTGCAGCTGGCCGTCCTCATCGAGAACATGAGGCGCGAGGGCTTCGAGCTGCAGGTGAGCAGGCCCGAGGTCATCACCCGCGAGATCAACGGCAAGAAGCACGAGCCCCTCGAGTCCGGCAGCTGTGACGTGCCGGACGAGCACGTCGGCACCGTCACCCAGGCGCTCGCCCCCAGGAAGGGCCGGGTCCTCGACCTTCGGCCGGGGGACCCCGGGCGCACCATCGTCTCCTTCGAGGCTCCCTCACGTGGCCTCATCGGTTTCCGGTCGATGCTCATGACTGCGACGCGCGGGACCGCCCTGCTCCACCAGCACCACGCCGGGTGGACTCCTTGGGCCGGCGAGCTCCCGCACCGCACGGGCGGGGCAATGATCGCGGACCGCATCGGCACCACTACCGCATATGCGCTCGACAACCTGCAGCTGCGCGGGACCCTCTTCCTCAGCCCCGGCGAGGAGGTCTACGAGGGGATGGTCATCGGCGAGGGTGCGCGCGGCGAGGAGATGGTCGTGAACGCCGTGCGTCCCAAGGAGAAGACCAACATCCGCACGCACAGCCACGATGACGGCGTCAAGCTCGCCGCTCCGGTGGTGCACACTCTCGAGACCGCCATCGAGTGGATCGGCGACGACGAGCTCGTGGAGGTCACCCCCACGAAGATCCGCATCCGCAAGCGCATGCTCGGTCTCGAGGACCGCCGCAGGGCCTTCAAGAAGCAGAACTCCTAGTTCTTCTTCCTGCCCCTGGCGGCCGGCTTCGGCGCCTTCGGTGCGGCCGACCGGCTGTCATGGCGGCCGCGCACGGCAGGGTGCGGCAGAGGCGTCGCCCGGGGACGGTCGAGGTATGTGGTCAGCATCCCGTAGGCCTCGGCTCCCATCAGTTCGGTCAGCTCGTTCCTGAAGTAACGGAACGCCGGCTCGCCCCCGACGAATGCATCCGTGGACTCGGTGCACCACCAGGCGAAATCGTCGCCCCCGGCGCCCCAGTCGCGTCGTTTCCACTCACGCAGGGTGGAGATGACGTGCCCGGAGTCCTCGGTGTGCTCCTCCAGGCGCAATGGCACCTGCCAGCACACGTCCGGTTTCCAGTCCATGTGCCGTTCGCCGGCCTCGACGGCCGCGATGTGGAAGGCGCACCCCGTGCCGCCCTCGAAGCCGGGTGGGTTGTGGAAGATGCATGCACCGTCGACGACGCGGGTCTTCGGCTCGCCGTCGTCGTCCTTCTCCGTCCAGCCCTTCTTCTCCGCCGCAGCGTGATTTTTCCAGTGCCGGGGCTCGAGCCGTGCCACCGCCCGCTCGACGGATTTGCGGTCGTCCTTGTCGAGGAAGTGCGCCCCGAAACTGCAGCACCCCTGTGCCAGACCGGGCGTCGGCTCGTCGTGGATGCCCTGGCAACCCTCGCCGTAGATGCACTTGTAGGCCGACGTGAAGAACGTGGCGTCGATCATCCACGTGCGGTGCTCGCGCGGGTCCTCGAAACTGATCCATTCGTGGGCGAGGTCGTCGTGGGGCATGTGCCAACGCTAGGTGATGACGCGCTCCCGGGACACATCATCGCCACCGGCGAATGTACGGTTGTGCCCGTGAGCACCCCAGGCATCGACGACATCATCTCCCGGCTCGAGGCGATCAGCGAGTCCCTGGGCGAGCAATCGATGACGCTCCTGAGGGATGCGATCGAGCGCGGCGAGACCGCACGGCCCAACGACGAGAAGATCGTCTCCCAGGCACGCCGGGCACTCGACAAGGCGATTCATCTGCTGTCGGGCCTGTCGGCTCAGTAGCGGTTGACGGCCTCGATGAGCGGCAGCAGCGGGGCATACCCCTTCCCTGTGTAGTCGAGCACGAGTCTCGCCAGTCCCACGTTGTCGTCGTCCCTCTGCTCGGCCTCGGTGGGCCCGGCCGAACGGAAGACACCCCCGTGGAGGTGGGCGAATCCCCTGGACAGGCCCGCGAGGTCGCTGTCGGGGACTGCGCGGTTCATCCTGAGCACCAGCAGGCCGTCGACATGCCTGATGGAGTGGAAGTTCGCGTAGAAACCAGCCACTATCGACGCTGCCTCCTCCACGTCGCTCGTGATGCGGTAGATGCCCGTGTCCTCGCGCGAGATCACCTCGTGCGCCAGGAGGGTCGGCATGAGTGACGCCATGATCGGCTTCCAGAAGGGCTTGTCCGGCGGGTCGAGGAACACGATCGGCGCGGGGACAGAGCGGCCCGTCTGCACGAGTGTGAGCAGCTCGAACGTCTCGTCGAGGGTGCCGAAACCCCCGGGAAGGCAGATGAACCCGTGCGACTCCTTCATGAGCATGAGCTTGCGGGTGAAGAAGTACCTCATGGTCACGTGCTTGTCGTCGCCCTCGATCACGGAGTTGGACGATGCCTCGAACGGCAGCCGGATGGAGACCCCGATCGAGCGCTCGCGGCCGGCGCCCACCATGCCGGCCTCCATGAGCCCGGGGCCCGCGCCCGTGACGACCATGAACCCCCTCTCTGCGACGAGACGCGCGACTTCGACCGTGAGCCCGTAGATCTGGCTGCCCGCAGAGATTCGCGCCGACCCGAAGACAGTGACCTTCCTGGTGTCCCGGTACGGGGCGAACATTGCGAACGCCTCCTGCATCTCGTCCAGTGCGGCGGCGGCGATCTTCACGTCCAGCGAGGAAGCCGAGCCGCCCACGAGCTCGGTTGCTGCCTCCACGAGCCGCAGGACCTGCCGCATGTCGGCCGGTGGGCGCGGCGAACCGTGGAGCGCCTGCGCAAGACCGGACGCGGCCGATGCCAGATCGTCACTCAGGCCCACGGTGCGCATCCCCGGGCAGGACGACAGCTGTGAGTCACGATTTCCCGAGGGCCGCGGCCTTCGACTCCAGGGCAACGATGAGTTCGTCGAAACTGGCGATGAACGAGGCAACGCCCTCCCGTTCCAGCTGCTCCGCAACCTGCGAGGTGTCGACGCCGTGCCCTGAGAGGGCCTCCCATTGCTCACGCGCGGTGTCGATCGCTGAGTCGATCGTCCGCGCCGGGGTGCCATGGTCGTCGAATGCCTCGAGCGTGGCGTCGGGCAGGGTGTTCACGGTGTCGGGCCCGATGAGCGAGTCCACGTAGAGCGTGTCCGGGTACGCGGGGTTCTTCGTGGAGGTCGACGCCCACAGCGGGCGCTGGACCTGCGCCCCCATGGCCTCGAGCGCCTGCCACCGCGGGCCGGAGAACCTGCGCCGGAAGAGGTCATACGCGAGGCGGGCCTGGTTCACCGCCGCCGTGCCGCGCAGGGCGAGAGCCGGGGCAGTGCCTGCCGCGTCGAGCCGCCTGTCCACCTCGTTGTCGACACGGCTGATGAAGAAACTGGCCACGCTCGCGATGCCGGCCACGGGTTGCCCGGCCGCGGCCCGGTCCTCGAGGCCCCCGATGTACGCGTCGATGACCGCGTCGTACCGCTCGAGACTGAAGATGAGGGTGACATTGACGTTGCGCCCCTCCGAGACCATCCGGCGGATCGCAACGAGTCCCTCCTGCGTCGCTGGGATCTTGATCATCACGTTCGGGCGGCTGATCCGCTCGTGCAGTGCCCTGGCCGCCGCGAGCGTGGCCTCACCGTCATGGGCGAGTGACGGGTCGACCTCGACGCTCACGAAGCCGTCAGTGCCGCCGGACTCTGCGTGGAGCGGGGCGAAGCAGTCGAGTGCGGAGTGGATGTCGGAGATCACGAGTTCCCAGTAGGCCTCCGACGGCGAGAGACCCCTCCCGATCTCGGCGGCGAACTGCGCGTCGTAGTCGGTGCTGCCCTGGATGGCCTTCTGGAAAATCGTCGGGTTGGAGGTGAGACCGCGCACCCCGCGGGCGATCATCCCCTCCAGTCGACCAGATGCGAAGAAAGACCGCTGGAGGTTGTCGAGCCACGGACTCTGGCCGTGGACGGCAGAGAGGTTGCGGAGGCGACCGCTCACCGCACTACGCCCCGAACCAGGCCCCGCACCGCTGCGATGACCGCGTCCTTGTTCACGCCGAGCTTGTCCATGACCACGGCGCCAGGGGCACTCGCGCCGAACCTGTCTATGCCGACGGACGCATCTGCCCACCTGGACCAGCCGAAGGTCGAACCGGCCTCCACGCTCAAGACGGGCACTCCGGCAGGAAGTACCCGTCCGCGCCACTGCGCATCCTGTTCCTCGAAGACCTCCCAGGAGGGCATCGACACCACGTTCACGTTCGTTCCCGATGCGGCGAGATCGCGAGCCGCATCGAGTGCCAGACCGACCTCGCTGCCGGTCGCGACGATGACGGCCGCGGGTGAGGGAACGGAGATGACAGCCTTGGCCCCGCGTGCAACCGCACTGCCGTCCGTCGACGCCGTGACCGTCTGGCGCGAGAGGATCAGAGCGGTCGGACCGTCATGTGCGACAGCCTGCCTCCATGCCTCGGCCGTCTCGTTCGGGTCGGCGGGACGCACGACGCGCAGCCCCGGTATCGCGCGGAGCGAGGCCAGGTGCTCCACCGGCTGGTGGGTGGGACCGTCCTCGCCGACACCGACGGAGTCGTGACTGAAGACGAAGACGCACCGTGCACCCGACAGCGCGGCCAGCCTGATGCTCGGGCGCATGTAGTCGGCGAACACGAAGAAAGTGCCCCCGACGGGGATCACGCCGCCGTGCAGGGCCATGCCCACGAGAGCAGCCCCCATGGCATGCTCGCGGATGCCGAAGTACACCTGGCGGCCGCCCGGGCTCGCCGCGGTGAAGGGGTTCTTCCCGTCCAGCTTCGCGCCCGTGTTGCCCGTGAGGTCCGCCGCGCCGCTGACCACGGCAGGGAGGCTGTCGCGGCATGCCTCGAGCACCTTCTGGAAGGCCTGCCGCGTCGCGAGTCCGGCATCCTCGCCGAACACGGGGAGCGATGCATCCCATCCGGCCGGTGCCGGCGAGGTGACCGATTGCGTCACGACCTGTGCCTTGGTGCCGGCCGCGGCGCGCCACGAGGCTTGTGCGTCCGCTCCGCGCGACGCGCAGTGGGCACGGTAGGCACTCACGAGGCGGTCGGGGGCCCAGAAGGGCTCGTCAGGGATGCCCATCGCCGCCTTGGTGGCCGTGACGTGCGCCGCGGTGAACGGGTTCCCGTGGGCCTCGTGACTGTCCGTGAGGTCAGGAGACGGGGCGCCGATGTGCGTGCGCAGCACGACGAGTGTCGGCTTGCCCCTGTGCGCCCTTGCCTGGAGAAGGACCCTCTCAATCGCGTCGAGGTCGTCACCGGGGTCGCCTGCATCGACCACGTTCCAGCCGTACGACCGGAAGCGCATCTGGACGTCGTCCGAGCAGGCGAGGTCCACGGCGCCGTCGATGGTGATCTTGTTGTCGTCGAACACGCACACCAGGCGGTCCAGCCCGAGGTGACCCGCGAGGGAAGCGGCCTCGTGGCTGATGCCCTCCATCATGCACCCGTCACCCGCGATGACCCATGTGTGGTGGGACACCGCCTCCTCGCCGTGCACCGCCCGCAGGTGCGCCTCGGCGATGGCCATTCCGACTGCGTTCGCGAAGCCCTGGCCGAGTGGCCCGGTCGTGACCTCGACGCCCGCCGTGTGGCCGACCTCGGGATGACCCGGCGTGGCGGACGCCCACTGCCTGAAGCTCTTGATGTCGTCGAGTTCCAGACCCATCCCGGCGAGGAACAGCATCGCGTACTGGAGGATCGACGCGTGGCCCCCGGAGAGGATGAACCTGTCGCGGTCGGGCCATGCCGGGTCGGCCGGGTCGAAACGCATCACGCGCGAGTAGAGAACGTGCGCGAGAGGGGCGAGAGCCATCGCCGTCCCCTGGTGGCCGCTCTTCGCCGCGAGCGGAGCATCCATGGCGAACCCCCTTATGAGCGAGAGTGCCTGTGCGTCCTGTTCATCGGTGAGTCGAGTTGCCACGTGAAGACTGTAATCCGCGCCACACCTCGGACACGCCCAGATCCGGCGTGAGTGACACCGCAGAGAACCTCTGTCCTGTCCTGATGCACCCGATGTCGTCCCGGCCGACCAGGCGGGCCGGTGTGCTCGTCGCCGCACGGAGGGCTGTGGATATGTCCACACCGCATCGACGCACGACGTTGCGCACGCAACCGAGGAGCGATGTGCTGCTGCCTGCCAGGGTCCCGTCGGGCAGCCTTGGCGCGCCGTCGGTCACCTTCACTCCGCGTGCGGATGCCCACCTGCCGTTCCATGCGACAGAGTCAGACACGAGCACGACACCGTTCGGCTTGGCCAGGAACGCGAGTTGCACCGCGGCGGGGGACACATGGGCCATGTCGGCGATCAAGCCCATTCTGACGCGCGGGTCAGTAAGTGCCGATAGCGCGAGTCCGTCCTCCCGGTGGTGCACCCCCGACATCGCGTTGAACAGGTGCGTCACCATCCTGGCGCCGGCCTCCACTGCGGCGTCGAACTGCAGGGAATCCGGCCGTGAATGCCCGATCGACACGACGACACCCGACTGCACCAACTTGCGCGCCGCCCGGGCGAAACCGTCGAGCTCTGCGCCCATCGTGACCATGCTCACCGAACGCGGCAGGGATGCGATCCAGTCCTGGGAGATGGGCACCACGTGCTCGCGCGGGTGGGCGCCGGTTGCACTGCCCAGGAACGGGCCCTCGACATGGATGCCCACAGCACCGGAGGTGCCACGGCTCACGATGACGTCGAGCTGTGCGAGTCTCTCTGCGAGACGCCCCAACTCGTCCGTGATGACCGTCCCGAGCCAGTGCGTCGTGCCTTCGCGGGCGAGGAGACCTCCGAGCGTCTCCATGGATTCCGCGTCCGCCCCTGCCACCTCCACGGCGTCCCACCCGTTCATCTGCACGTCGACCAGCCCGGGAACGAGCAGATGGTGCGAGACCCCACCCGGCTTGCAGGGCTCTGTGCCGGTGACGATCCCGTTCTCGATGTCCACGGCAGTCGGGCCGTGCATCGTGTCGCCGTCGAAGAACCTCGAGGCAGTGATTCTCATTGTCCCAGTCGGGGGAGACGTCATCCCGAGAAGGTAGCCGTCTCTCAGGACGTGCCGGTGCGTGCCCCGTGGGACAGACGGACATCAGAGAAGCGGAGCCGCGCGAGACGCAGGGTGGCGAGCGTCTTGATGACCCACCAACCCGGGTCGATCTCGCTGCGCCGGTGGGAGAGACGTGGCGAGGACGGCGCCGCGTGATGGTTGTTGTGCAGACCCTCACCCATCGTGAAGAAGGCGAGCCACTGGAGGTTGGTCGCCCCGTTCGAGTACGGGCGCCGCCCGAAGTGGTGGCCCATCGCGTTCACGGCGGCGTTCCCGGCCAGGTACGCGTTCGCGTGGATGAACGCGGCGAGCAGGCCGGTCCACGGACCGAGCAGGACCATCAGGGTGCCGATGCCGATCAGCAGGCCGGTGTTCTTGTGGTTGAAAAAGATCCTGTCGAGGCGGTCGTCAGGCAGGTCCCTCGCGTACTTCTCGAGGATCGCAGGGTCGCGCAGGGCCTCGCGGTACAGCGCGACGTTCTTCATCTGGACAGTGCGCCAGCCCAGGATGACCGGGGAGTGGGGGTCTCCGGTTTCGTCCGTGTAGGCGTGGTGCTTGCGGTGCACCGCGACCCACTGTCGCGGCTTGATCCCGGTCGTCAGCCAGATGACCGCACGGAACACGGTCTCGGCCACCGGCCCGAGGGTGAGGGCCCTGTGGCTCAGCGCCCGATGCAGGTACACGGTCGTTGCCGTGTTGGCGAGCGTGGTCACCACGGCAGCGGCGAACAGGGAGAGGAGCAGGACGCGGATTGCTTCTGGCACGACGGTCACTGTAGAGCACTACCTACTGGTAGGTAGACGAATTCGGCGGTATTTTTGCAAATGTGACAGACCCAGGGGACCGACCCGCGCGCTCCACCCGGGACCTCATCATCGACGAGGCCATCGCGTGCTTCGCAGAGCGTGGCTACGACGGGACGTCGCTGAACGACATCGCGGCGGGGGTCGGCATCCGCAGGCCGAGCCTGCTGCACCATTTCCCGTCGAAGGAGACGCTCTACGGGAGTGTCTTCGAGCAGATCCTGTCCGACTGGCTCGAGCGTGTCGGCCAGGCGGTCGAGATGGACGGCACCGGGTGGGAGAAGGTCGAGTTGGTCCTGCGCGCTGGCTTCGCGTTGTTCGAGGACAACCCGGACTACGTGCGAATGATGCGCCGCGAGGCACTGGACGGCGGGGTGAGGCTGGGCATCGACCTTGCCTCCGTCCTGAAGCCCCTCTTCGCCGCCGCGGCCGAGTACCTGGACCGGATGATGGACGAGGGTGTCCTCAAGCGGCACGACTCGCGGCACCTTCTCATCACCGGGTACGGCGCGATCCTCACGTACTTCTCCGACGCACCCTTCATCACCGACCTCCTCGAACACGAGGCGCTGACGGCGGCGAACATCTCCGAGCACAGGGAGGCCGTCATCGGGCTCTTCCGGTCGGCGCTCGTGTGAGGCGCGCGGCTGGCCCGCGGCCTAGCCCCTCTTCGCGTCCCGGCGGGCGACGATGACTACCGTGGGGGGCGTGAACCCCCGCAGTGCCACCCTGTCCGAAGCCGCGTCGAAGCAGATCCTCGCCGGGTTCGGCGTGCCCTTCGCGCGGGAGCAGGTTGTGCACAGCGCGGACGAGGCGGCAGAAGCAGCCGCCACTGTCGGGTTCCCCGTGGTGGTCAAGCTGGGCGGCGACTCCATCGCCCACAAGACCGAACGGGGTCTCGTGCGACTGCGACTGGGCGATGCCGGACAGGTGAGGGCCGCAGCGACGGAACTGCTCGCCAAGGCCACCCCCGAGGACGGGGAGGTCCACCTGCTGGTTGCCGAGATGGTTTCCGGGTCCAGGGAGCTCATCGCCGGGCTTCTCGTCGACCCCCAGTTCGGTCCCACCGTGATGCTCGGTATCGGAGGCATCCTCGCGGAGGCGATTGCCGACGTCACCTTCAGGCCCGCACCGGTCTCGGAGCAGCAGGCCCTCGACATGGTTGACTCGCTCCGGATGCAGAAGATCCTCGGCGAGTTCCGGGGCGAGGGCGCGGTGGACCGGCACTCACTCGCCAGGTGCCTCGTGGGCCTGTCGGAGGTGGCCGTGTCGCGGCCCGACATTGTGTCGGTGGACATCAACCCCCTCATCGTGAAGGCAGACGGACGGGTCGTCGCCGTGGATGCACTCGTGGAGACGGGCGAGCGTCCCGCGCTCGGGAGGTCGACGCGGAGGTTCACGGGCGAGCAGTTCGCCGCACTGTTCGAACCGCGCGGCGTCCTGGTGACAGGGGCCTCGACTCACCCGGGGAAGTTCGGTTTCGTCAGCCTGCACAACATTCTCGCGAGCGGATACGGGGGAGCTGTCTTCGGCACGAACCTCAGCGGGGAGGAGGTTCTCGGGGTGCGGACCGTCGCCGACATCGACTCACTGCCTGACGGAGAGATCGACCTCGTCTTCGTGTGCACACCTGCGTCCGCAAACCCGGATCTGCTGCGTGCCTGTGCGCGCAAGGGCATCAAGGCGGCATTCCTCACGTCCGCGGGGTACGGGGAGGCAGGGGACGAGGGACGCGCTCTGGAGGACGATCTCGTCGCGCTCGCGGACGAGCTCGGCATCCTCATGGCGGGCCCGAACGGGCAGGGCGTGGTGTCCACACCGGCGAGACTCTGTGCGCAGATCGTCGCGCCGTACCCCCCGCGCGGGGGAATCGGCGTGGCGAGCCAGAGCGGGAACTTCGTGTCCAGCTTCATGAACTACGCGCGCCAGACGGGCGTCGGCATCAGCAGGGCAGTCTCGGCCGGCAATGCCGCGGCACTCGGCGTCGCCGATCTCGTCGAGTGGTACGGCGTCGACCCGGAGACGAAGGTTTCCCTGGCCTACGTGGAGGGCATCTCCAACGGGCGCGACCTGATGGACCGTCTGGGCGCCGTCGCGCGGACGAAGCCGGTCGTGGTCGTGAAGGGCGGCGCAACGGAGAACGGAGCCCGTGCGGCGGCCAGCCACACAGGTGCACTCGCCGCGAACGACGCCGTGTTCGACGGGGAGTGCCGTGCGCACGGGATCGCGCGCGCATCCACGGTGGAGGAGGCGTACGAGGCGGCGGCGACCTTCGCCACGCAGCCCCTCCCGAAGGGGCCGAACGTCGTGATCCTGACCACGGCGGGCGGCTGGGGCGTCGTCACGTCGGATGCAATCGCGCGCGACGGTCAGCTCCGTCTCATGGCACTGCCCGACGACCTCCGTGCGGCGATCGACGGCAAGCTCCCGCCCCGTTGGAGCCGCAACAACCCCGTGGACTGCGCAGGTGGCGAGACTCGCGACACGATCCCCGAGGTCATGGAGCTCATCGCGTCGCACGACGAGGTGGACGCCGTGATCTACCTGGGACTCGGCATCCAGGCGAACCAGGCGAGACTGATGAGGGAGGGCCGCTTCTATCCCGACCACGGACTCGAGCGGATCGTCGACTACCACGAGCGCCAGGACGCACGCTTCGCCGAGGCCGCAGCGGCACTGAGCACGTCGACCGGGAAGCCCATCCTCGTCGCGACCGAACTCGCCACGGCCGACCCGGCGAACCCCGGCGTGAGGGCCGTCGTTGCCGGCGCGAGGCTGTGCTACCCGTCGGGCAACCGCGCCGTCGCAGCACTCGGGCACCTCTACAGGTATGCAAGGTTCACGGGCGTCGCGGCGCGCTGAGGGCCGGCCGCGTCGTGCAGCCAACCCGCTGCGTGTGGTGTCGTCTTTCGGCGCCGCCGGTGCCGTGTTGCTCGTCGGCGCGTTCTTCTGGTTGACCGCTCTCGGTGAGCGGACGAGGCCCCTCGTTGCCGCAGCCCAGGCGCCTGCTCCCCGCCAGCCCGTTCTGTCCGCCAGGCGGACACCGGACGTCCTCTCCTTCGTCACCCGCTCCAGTCGTCTCGGTGCGGGTCTGGCATCCGTGCGGTCCGGACTGCCGAAGGGATCCTGCCTCCGCGTCGACTGGCTGGGGTCAACGATCAGCTCGGAATCAGCCGCGACACCCCTCGTTCCCGGCAGCACGATGAAGATCGTCGTAGGGGCAGTCGCGATCGACGTGCTCGGGACCGACACGGTGTTCACCACCAGGGTCCTGGCCACCAAGAACACCGACGGCACGTATGCGGATCTCTACCTGGTGGGTTCGGGTGACCCCCTCATCGTCCGTCGCGAGTACGTCGCCACGGAGAAGTACCAAACCCTCCACCCGACCTCGCTCGAGACCCTCGCGGACTCGGTCCTGGCTGCGGGGGTGACCGCAATAAGCGGAAGGGTGGTCGGCGTCGACTCGATACTCGACGCAGAGCGCTTCAACGCCGACTGGCCCGCGTCCTTTCACGGCGTGGAGGCCGGCCCGCTCGGCGCACTGATGGCGAACGACGGCGCCGTTGTGGGGCAGGCGATGAAGCCGGACGACCCCGCGCTGGCGGCGGCGAACGAGTTCGCGGCACTCCTCGCCGCGCGCGGCGTCGGCGCCCCGGGCGGAACGGCCCACGACGTCGTTCCTGCCGGTGCATCCGAGATCGCCTCGATCAATTCGGCGCCCCTCGCCTCCATCGTCCAGGAGATGCTGGTGAACAGCGACAACAACACGGCGGAGATCCTGCTCAAGCAGATCGGGCTGAAGGCGAGCGGCATCGGCTCGACGAAGACCGGTATCGATGCCGTCAACAAGAAGCTCGCGGAGTGGGGCGTGGCCGGCCAGACCGTACGGGACGGCAGCGGGCTCTCGTCGCTCAACAGGTTGACCTGCGACGGTCTCGTGTCGCTTCTGGATCGTTTCGGGGACACGCTGCCGCCCCTGCTCGCGGTGGCATCCGAGAGCGGCACCCTGCGCGACATCTTCACGGACACCCCCGCAGAAGGCAGGCTCGTCGCGAAGACCGGGACCCTCAGCGGCGTCAAGGCTCTTGCCGGTTACATGCCCGTCGAGGGCGACGTCTCTGTGCGGTTTGCCTTGATCCTGAACAGGGCGGGTGTCGACAACCGGTCCGCGTACAGACCGCTGTGGAACCGGCTCGCCGAGGGGCTGTCCGGCGCCAGAAGGACTCCGCACCCGTCGGACCTCGCACCGTGATTCCCGTCTTCCCGCTCGGCCACGCATACCTGCCGGGCGAGCATGTCGGGCTGAACGTGTTCGAGCCGCGCTATCTGGAGATGTTCGCGGACATGACGGCTCAAGGACTGGATTCCTTCGTCACGGTGCTCATAGAGCGCGGACGCGAGGTCGGGGGCGGGGACAGGCGCTTCACGAACGGAGTCAGCGTGCGCATCATCGACCGCCAGCCCACCGAGACAGGTCTCGCCGTGGCGGGTGTCGCCACAGGTCCCGTGCGTGTCGTCGCCTGGGGCGATGACGACCCGTACCCGCGTGCCGATGTCGAGCCGTGCGGTGCCGTGTCCACAGAGCCGGCGGTCCTCCGGGACGCAGCGAGCGCACTCACCGTGCTCGCCCAGACCGTGCGCAGCATGCTCACCCGTCACGGGGTCGACGTCGAGGGGGACCGGTTCCCCGGCGGGCAGGGCCTCTCCCTCGTTGCGGGCGGGCATTGGTTCTCCGCCCACGTTCCGGCAGAGGACGTGGAGCGGGCGTTCTGGATGGTCGCGCGGTGCATCCCGTGCGGGCCCCTCGACAGGCACGCGATGCTCGCCGCGCAGGACATCAGGGAACAGGTGTCCCTCCTGCGTCGCATCGCGGAGCACACCGACGAGATCCTCTCGTTCCGCACGGGGGACGGGGAGTAGAGCATCCAGCCGAGTGCCAATAGGCTGACTCCATGGAGCGCCCGGACTCACCCCGCATGTCGTCTGTCGACCGGGTCACCGACGTGGTCGAATCCGTCAAGGCCTATGCCGTGCAGGAGACCGTCGGGCCGGCCCGCGGGGCCGCACGGTGGCTCGCGTACGGCACGCTCGCCGCCTTGTTCATGGGCACGGGGGTCGTCTTCCTCGGCCTGGCCGCGCTGCGCCTGTCTCAGGATGCCGGGGGTGCCGTGCTGGACGGAGCGTGGTCGTTCGTGCACTACCTCGTGGTTGCCGTCGTGCTCTCCGTGACCGTGGCCCTCGCACTCTCCCGCACCTCCAAGACCTCGCTCGCAAAGGACTGACATGGCCGACGAACGCATCACCCGCGACGACCTGGAGAAGAAGTTCCGGGCGCTCCAGGCCGACATCCAGGGCCGCGCAGAGGACAAGAAGCAGTCGATCGTTGCGGTCGGCGGAGCGGTCGCGACGGTCGTGGTCCTCCTCGCGTACCTGCTCGGCCGCCGTTCGGGGCGCAAGCGCGCGGGTCGCGTCGAGTTCCGGCGCTTCTGATGCGCACACTCCTGCGGATCCTCGCGGTCCGCGCCCTGAGGGGAATCGGCTCGCGCAGCAGGCTCGTGTCGCGGTTGCTGGTGGTTGCCGGCGTCGTCCGCTGGTGGAACTCACGGCCCTCCCGCAGGCGCTGGGTGCAGCTCGGCCCGGATGACACGCTCGTGGTCGGGGTGGAGCGCGGCCGGGGTGCCCGAACATGAGCGGCGCGTTCCGGAGCGGCGAGAAGGCCCTCTTCATCGACTCGAAGAAACGCCGGTACCTCGTCACGCTGCACGACGAGGGTGAGTTCCACAGTCACGCGGGCTTCGTGCCGCACTCGACCGTGATCGGCGGCAAGCCGGGGGTCTCGGTGGAGTCGACCAAGGGCGCCCGCTACATCGTGCTGCGTCCCACCCTGGAGGACTTCGTCGTGGAGATGCCGCGTGGTGCGCAGGTGATCTACCCGAAGGACCTGGCCCCCATCTGCATGCTCGGGGACATTCACCCCGGGGTGCGGGTGTACGAGACGGGGATCGGCTCCGGTGCGCTCTCCATGACGATGCTCAGGTGGGGCGCTGAGATCACCGGCGTCGAGCTGCGCGAGGACTTCATGAACCGGGCACGCGCGAACGTGACGTCGTTCCTCGGCGAGGAGGCGATGGACCGCTACCACCTGTCGCTCGGTGACAGCTACGCCGAGACACCCCCGGGGGAGTTCGACCGGGTGGTGCTGGACCTGCCCGAGCCGTGGCAGGTGGTGCCCCACGCCGAGAAGGTGCTCACGACCGGGGGGCTCCTGGTCGCCTACACGCCGTCGATCACCCAGGCAGTCCAGACACGCGAGGCGCTGGGAAGGGGTTGGGTCGACCAGCGGACACTGGAGGTCCTGCACAGGACCTGGCACATCGAGGGGATGTCAGTGCGGCCGGATCACCGCATGGTGGCGCACACCGCGTTCCTCACGGTGGCGCGGTTCATCGGCTGATCAGGGCTCGATGAAGATGCACTCGCCGGGGCACTCCTCGGCGGACTCGACGACCGCGTCGATGCGGTTGTCGGGGAAGTTCGCGAGACCCTCGGCGCCCTGCTTGTTGCCCTTCGCCTCGGCGTAGACCGTGCCGCCTTCCTTCACGTAGGCAAGGCCGTCATCGAGGAGAGTGAACACATCCGGTGCAATCTCTTCACAGAGGCCGTCGCCCGTGCACAGGTCCTGGTCGATCCACACCTTCATCTGGTCTGTCCCTTCAATGTCTCGGAAGCGAGGGCACCCGTCACGGGGGCCGGACCCCTCGGGGGGCCTCGCAGAAGTGTACACAGCACCCCCTGCAGGGACCCGTTCGGCACTCCCGTCCGACTGTGCCACCTGTCAGGCAATAGCCTGCCCTCCGTGACCGACGACGAGCGCACCCTCCTCGAGTCCGAGATCGAACAATTGCGCAAGAGACTCGCGGCCGGGCCGGACCGGTCGAGGGAACTCGAGGCCGCGCTCCTCCAGGTCAAGGGACAGCTCGCGACCGCGAGCAGCCAGAACGACCGTCTCGCGGACGCACTCCGCGAGGCACGCAGCCAGCTCGAGAGCCTCAGGGCGGAGGTGGACAAGCTCACGGCGCCGCCCGCGGGGTACGGCGTGCTGCTCGATGTGAACGACGACGACACCGTCGATGTCCTCGTGTCGGGCCGCAAGATGCGCGTGCACGTGGCCGAGGGAACCGACCCCGTGGATCTCGTCCGCGGCCACGAGGTGCTCCTGAACGAGTCGATGAACGTGGTCATGGTGAGGGGACCCGAGCGCTCCGGGGACGTCGCGACCGTGGTGGAGGTGCTGGAGGACGGCACGAGGGCCATGGTCAACACGCGGAACGACGACCGGCGGATAGCCACCCTCGCCGATTCCCTGCGCGGCACGGTGATACGCAGCGGCGATCTGTACATGTTCGACCCGAAGAGCGGAGTCCTGCTGGAGCGGCTGACGCAGCCCGACGTGGAGGACCTGCTGCTCGAGGAGGTCCCCGACGTCACGTACGAGGACATCGGCGGTCTCGACGAGCAGATCGAGCAGATCGCGGATGCAGTCGAACTGCCGTTCCTCCACCCGGACCTGTTCGCCGACTACCGCCTGCCCGCACCGAAGGGCATCCTGCTCTACGGCCCGCCGGGTTGCGGCAAGACGCTCATCGCGAAGGCCGTGGCGAACAGCCTCGCGAAGAAGGTCGCCCAGCGGACCGGGGCGGACAAGGCGCGCAGCTACTTCATCAACATCAAGGGCCCGGAGCTCCTGAACAAGTACGTGGGCGAGACCGAGAGGCAGATCCGCCAGGTCTTCCAGCGCGCACGGGAGAAGAGCGAGGAGGGCTGGCCCGTCATCGTGTTCTTCGACGAGATGGACTCGATGTTCCGTGCCAGGGGCACCGGCGTGTCGTCCGACATGGAGTCCACCATCGTGCCCCAGCTGCTCGCCGAACTCGACGGCGTCGAGGGCCTGTCGAACGTGATGGTCATCGGTGCCACCAACCGCGAGGATCTCATCGACCCGGCGATCCTCCGCCCCGGCCGCCTCGACGTGAAGATCAAGGTGGACCGCCCGAACGAGAGCGCCGCCCGACAGATCCTCGCCAGGTACCTGGTGGCCGACCTGCCGTACCGCATGGAGGACGGAGTCGACGGCATCGACGCGCTCATCGACCGCACAGTCGAGGAGATGTACCGCACGGACACCACGACGGAGTTCCTCGAGGTCACCTACCAGAACGGCGACCGCGAGACGCTCTACTTCAAGGACTTCGCCAGCGGCGCGATGATCGACAACATCGTCAGGCGGGCGAAGAAGACCGCCATCAAGCGCCGTCTCGCCGGTGACGACGGCGGCATCACGCTCGGCGACCTCGTCGGTTCCATCCGCCAGGAGTTCCACGAGAACGAGGATCTCCCGAACACGACGAACCCCGACGACTGGGCACGCATCTCCGGGCGCAAGGGCGAGCGCATCGTCTTCATCCGCACCCTCATCCACCAGGACCAGGACACCCCGGCTGTCACGGGCGGCAAGGCGATCGAACGCACCGTCTCCGGCCAGTACCTCTGACCATGGCAATCCCGAAGGTCTGCGGGATCGAGACCGAGTACGGCATTATCGCGAGGGGCCTGGACATAACCCCGACAGTGGCGTCGTCGCTGCTCGTCAATGCTTTCAGCGAAGATGGTCTCTCCCTGCGGGTGTGGGACTTCGTCGGCGAGACGCCGCACGTCGACGCACGGGGGGAGTGGGACGCGCGCTCGGAGTACCCCCACGTGGAGTCCCTCATGGCGAACGCGGTCCTGACCAACGGTGCCCGCTACTACGTCGACCACGCGCACCCGGAGGTCTCCACCCCCGAATGCCTGACCCCCTCGGAGGCGGTGCTCTACGACAGGGCAGGGGAGCTCATCATCGAGGAGAGCATGCGACGCGCCGCCACGCGCCTGCCCGCGGGCACCGAGCTGGTCGCCTACAAGAACAACTCCGACGGCAAGGGGAACAGCTACGGCTGCCACGAGAACTACCTCGTGGCCCGTGATGTCCCGTTCGGGATGCTCGGGCGGTGCATCACCGCGCACTTCGTCACGCGGCAGGTCTTCTGCGGAGCGGGGAAGGTCGGCGTGGAGCAGCAACGCGAGGCCGAACCCGCCGTCCCGTACCAGATCTCCCAACGCGCCGACTTCTTCGAGGAGGAGGTCGGCCTGGAGACGACCATCCGGCGCCCGATCGTGAACACACGCGACGAGCCGCATGCCGACCCGCTGCGGTTCAGGCGCCTCCACGTGATCGCCGGCGACGCCAACATGAGCCAGACGGCCACGTGGCTGAAACTCGGGACGACCGCGCTCGTGCT
This sequence comes from uncultured Bifidobacterium sp., assembly GCA_964466765.1. Classification (GTDB taxonomy): domain Bacteria; phylum Actinomycetota; class Acidimicrobiia; order Acidimicrobiales; family Ilumatobacteraceae; genus UBA2093. The sequence goes on from CAYXRQ010000001.1 coordinate 28,581, forward strand.
GTCGATGATCGAGGACGGGACGTTCCCCGCGCACCTGGTGCTCGCGGACCCGGTGACGGCTGTGCGCAGGATCAGCCACGACCCGGGACTCCGCCACGCCGTCACCACCGAGGACGGGGCACTCCGCACCGCGCTCGACATCCAGTCGGAACTGTGCGCCGCGGCGACGACATGGCTCTCGGGCGTCGACGACGACACCGTGGGGGGCGAGGGCGAGGCGATAGTGCGTGAGTGGGCCCGTGTGCTGGACGGACTGGCGACCGACACCCGTCTCGTGCAGGACACAGTCGACTGGGTCGCCAAGCAGCGCCTCGTCGATGGTTACGCCGCGCGGCACGGGCTCCCGTCCCACGACCCGAGACTCCGGGCCATTGACCTGCAGTACCACGACATGCGGGCCGAGAAGTGCCTGGCGAGACGGGCCGGGCTGGTCGTCACTGTGGACGACAGGGACGCAGCCAGCGCGGTCTCGGAGCCCCCCGCGACGACGAGGGCATACTTCCGCGGGGAGTGCGTGCGCAGGTTCCCCGACCGCATCGTGTCGGCCAACTGGGACGGCATCGTGTTCGAGACCCCCGAGGGGCTCGTGCGGGTCCCCATGATGGACCCGCTGAAGGGCACACGGGACATGACGGCATCACTGCTCGGGTCCGTCGCGGACGCGGACGCGCTCATCGCGGCACTCGGCGGTTCCGCCACGGAACGCGTGGAGGGCGACCCGGGCTGGTGAGTGCGGCCCGGAGACGGGTGTGACGGCGGTCAGACCCGGACGGCGGGTCGTCATCGGGACACGGGTTGGGTACGGTTGGGTCATGCAGGAACGGGCCAAGAAGCACTCTCCGGCAGAGCGAGTCGACGAGGAGACGGGTTCCGCGCCGCCGGCCGCACCGAGCGACGCGGGCGAGCGCATCAAGGCCGAGCTCGACGACATCCTCGACGAGATCGACGGCGTGCTCGAGGAGAACGCCGAGGAATTCGTGAAGAACTACGTGCAGAAGGGCGGCGAGTGACCGTGCAGCTGCCGCGGTTCGCACAGGGGAACGATCCCGGCCCGAGTTTCGTGGACCTGCTGAAGCACTCGGGCCTCTCGCCGTTCAGCGCGCCCGCCTCAGAGATCGACGTCCCGCACGGCACCACATGCCTCGCGCTTCGTTTCGCCGACGGAGTGCTCATCGCCGGTGACCGCCGGGCCACGGCAGGGAACCTCATCCGCAGCAGGCACATGGACAAGGTCGTGCAGGCCGACACGTACAGCGGCGTGGCGTTCTCGGGGGCCGCCGGGCCCTCGATGGAGATGATCAAGCTCTTCCAGCTCCAGCTCGAGCACTACGAGAAGATGGAGGGCAAGTCCCTCTCCCTCGAGGGCAAGGCGAACCAACTGAGCGCGATGATCCGTGAGAACATGCCCGCCGCCATGCAGGGTCTCGCGGTCCTGCCGCTCTTCGCCGGGTTCGAGCCAGCCGACGGGTCGGGCCACATCTGGGACTTCGACGTCACGGGCGGGCGCTATGAGGAGCGCGAGCACGTGACCATCGGCAGCGGAGGCACGCACGCAGGCACCGTCCTGAAGGTCGGCTGGCGCAGCACCCTCGACAGGGGGGCCGCAGTGACCCTCGCCTGCAGGGCCCTCTGGGAGGCGGCCGAGGCGGATGCCGCCACCGGTCGTCCCGATTTCCTCCGTGGCCTGTACCCGATCATGGCGACCATCGGAGCGTCCGGATGGAGCACCGTCCCGGATGCCGAGCTCGAGACGGTCTTCCGTTCGATCGAGGAGGAGGTGCGCACGCGATGAGCATGCCCTTCTACGTCCCGCCCGAGCAGCTGATGAAGGACCGGGCCGATTTCGCCCGCAAGGGAATCGCCAGGGGACGCTCGCTGGTGGCGATCGAGAGCGACGAGGGAATCGTCATCGTCGCCGAGAATCCCTCCACCACGCTGCGCAAGATCAGCGAGATCTACGACCGCATCGCGTTCGCGGCCGTCGGCAAGTACAACGAGTTCGACCAGCTGCGCATCGGGGGCGTTCGGGCGGCAGACATGCTCGGCTTCCGGTACTCGCGGCGCGACGTGGAGGCACGCAGTCTTGCCAACCAGTACGCGCAGGCGATCGGACATGAGTTCACGTCCGGCGTGAAGCCCCTCGAGGTCGAACTGCTCGTCGCGGAGGTCGGGGAGGACCGCAGCGGCGACCGCCTGTTCCATGTCTCCTTCGAGGGCACAGTGATCGACGAGGACGGCTTCTGCGTGCTCGGAGGAGATTCCGAGCTGGTCTCGGGGCGCCTGCGCGACAACGGCCCGTCCGACGGGACCATGCAGGCCGCTCTCCGCGCCGCGGTCGCCGCTCTCGCCGGCCCCGACCGCACCCTCGTCTCGCGTGACCTCGAGGTCGCGTGTCTCACGAGAGCCGACCGCAGACGGCGATTCGAGCGCATCGAGCCCGCGGCGGTCGAGCGCCTGCTCGCCTGACCGTGGAACCACGGATCTACGGCCTCGAGACCGAGTACGGGATCACCTGCACCCTGAAGGGCCAGCGACGGCTCACGCCGGACGAGGTCGCGAGATACCTCTTCCGCAGCGTCGTGCAGTGGGGCCGCAGCTCGAACGTCTTCCTCGAGAACGGCGGGCGGCTGTACCTGGACGTCGGCTCCCACCCCGAGTTCGCCACGCCCGAGTGCGACAGCATCGTCGACGCGTGCCGTTACGAGAAGGCAGGGGAACTCATCCTCAACGACCTCGTGGAGAACGCAGAGAGGCGCATGCGCGATGAGGGAATCCGCGGGACGATCCACCTTTTCAAGAACAACACCGACTCGGCCGGCAACAGCTACGGCTGCCACGAGAACTTCCTGACCCGGCGCTCCACGGAGCCCACTGACTACGAGGCACAGTTCATCCCGTTCCTGGTGTCCCGCCAGTTGACATCGGGGGCAGGCAAGATCGTGAGCACCGGCAGGGGACCCGTGTTCTGCCTGTCCCAACGGGCCGAACACATCTGGGAGGGCGTGTCGTCAGCGACCACGCGGTCGCGTCCGATCATCAACACGAGGGACGAGCCCCACGCGGACGCAGAGACCTACAGGCGGCTCCACGTCATCGTGGGGGACTCCAACATGTCCGACGACTCGAACGTGCTGAAGGTCGGCACCGCCGCGATCGTGCTGCGGATGCTCGAGGACCCGTCGTTCCGCATGCGTGACATCACCCTGGAGAGCCCGATACGCGCGATCCGCGAGATCAGTCTCGACACCACGGGAAGGCGCCCCGTGCGCCTGTCGAACGGCCGCGAGATGTCCGCCCTCGACATCCAGATGTTCTTCCTCGAGCATGCCGAGGACTTCGCCGCGACGCGCGGGCTCACGCCCGAGGAGTCCGGCGTGCTCGGCCTGTGGCGGTCCACTGTCGACTCCCTCGAGTCGGATCCCGACAGCCTGGGGGACTCCCTCGACTGGGCCATCAAGAGGAGGGTCATCACCGCGTTCGCGGAGAGGCACTCGCTCCCGCTCGACGCCCCGGAGGTGCTGGCACTCGACCTCCAGTACCACGACATCGACAGGGACAGGGGGGTGTTCAACCTGCTCGCACGGAGGGGCGCGGTGCGGCGCTCGATCCCCGTTGACGACGTCGAGTCCGCGAAGAGCACTGCCCCGAAGAACACACGCGCGAGGCTCAGGGGGGAGTTCCTGCGGAACGCCCGCGAGGCAGGCCGGGACGTCACGGTCGACTGGGTCCACCTGAAGATCAACGACCAGGCGCAGAGGACCGTCGCCTGCAAGGACCCGTTCAGGTCGGTGGACGACCGCGTGGACAAACTGATCGACGCATTGCGGGGCTGAGCTGCGGCAGCAAAGTAGCGTGGGTCGCTCATGAGTGACACCGGCGACGCCACCGACAGTGGGCCAGCCCCACAGGAGGGGGAGGCCCCGGCTGTGCGTCCCAGCGTGTCGAAGGTCGTGCGGGACTGGTTGGTCGTCATCGCCGTCGCTCTGGGTGCCGCGATGCTGGTCCGGATGTACGTGCTGCAGCAGTTCTACATCAGCGGGCCCTCCATGGAGACCACGATGTTCACTGACAACCGCGTCCTGGTGAACAAGCTCAGCTACCGGCTCCACGACATCAGGCGTGGGGACGTGGTCGTCTTCGACCGCGTCACGATGAACGGCAACACGGTCGCCCACGACGACCTCATCAAGCGTGTGGTGGCGCTCTCCGGCGAGGCGATCGAGATCAAGAACTGCGACGTGTACATCAACGACACGAAACTCGCGGAGGACTACCTGCCGGAGAACGACGTCTCCAACCCGGACCCGTCCGCGCGTTGCCGCGTCGTCTCCATGCGCCGGATCACCGTCCCGGAGGGGCACGTGTTCGTGATGGGCGACAACCGGCCGGAGTCGTTCGACAGCCGTTCCTTCGGCTCGATCCCTGAGTCCCTCGTGATCGGACGGGCGTTCGCGGTCGTGTGGCCGCTCGGGAGCATCAAGGGGCTGTGACGGGCAGCGAGGGCGTGCCGACCTCACGGCCGTAGGCCTCCACCATCATGTCGACCCGGTCGCTGTAGACCCCGTCGAGACCCATCCTGAGCGCGTTGGTCATCGGCTCCTCGTGCTGGAGGTCCCACCCGAACGCATTGAGACCGAACCTGTGGCACAGCACCGCCTGCCCGCCGGTCCACTCCGTGTGGTGCAGGTTCACCGTGTCGATGCCGGCGGCGACGAGGCGCGCGCAATGGAGCTCGAGGCTCGTGCCGAGGCGGGAGATGCGGGTGGAGTGCACCAGGTGGGCGCCGGGGACGGAACCGGCGCATGATTCCAGAACCTCCACCGAGGGACTGCAGAGCCACAGGTTCGTCGGGTCGAACGTGCTCCTCTTCACGGCTGCGGCGAGAGGCGCGGCAACGGCCGGGTCCTTGATGTCAAGGCTGAGGTGGTAGTTCGTCCCGTGCTCGGCGAACAGGTCATCGAGCGAGGGAATGTGCCCGGGCAGTTCGGTCCGTGCGACAGACGACACCGGGACGTTCCTCAGGCGCCTGCGCACCACCCCGTCGTGGTCGAGAACGACAATCCCGTCCGCGGTCAGCCACGCATCGGACTCGATGCCGTTCGCACCTAGTTTCAGCGCCAGCCCGAAGGCAGCAAGCGTGTTCTCCGGGGCATGGGCACTCGCGCCCCTGTGCCCGAACGCGACAGGGACGGTGCGCAGTGAGGGGAGGCGTTGCTGCACGGGGTCATGCTAGGTCGCGGCTCCTATGCTGATGCCGTGTTCAACCTCGGCGGCGGAGAGATCGTGTTCCTGCTGATCGCCGGCCTCGTGGTGCTCGGTCCGGAGAGGCTGCCGTCCGTCCTGCGGACCGTGGGAAAGACCTACGGGGAACTGCGCCGCATGGCACGCGGCTTCGAGCAGGAGATGAAATCAGGGTTCGAGGAACCATTGAAGGAGATCAAGCGGACCGCCGAGGGGATCACGAAGACGGCGTTCGGCGAGATCGACACGGAGCCCTCACCGCCCATGCGGGGGGAGCAGGCTGTTCTCCCTCCCCAGGACGAGCCGGGGAAGCAACCGGATGAGTGAGCCAGCGGGCGGGATGACCGTCATCGACCACCTGCGCGAGCTCCGTTCGCGGATCATCCGCAGCATTCTCGCCGTGGCCGCCGGGATGACCGGCTTGCTCGTGTGGTACGACCCGATGAAGAACCTGCTCACGAAGCCCTACGTCAACCTGTGCGCGGCGAACCCAGCGTTCGGGTGCGACGGGAGCCTGTACTCACTCGGCCCCCTGGACGGCTTCAGCGCACGTGTGAGGATCTCCGCCTACGGCGGGATCGTGCTCGCCCTGCCCGTGATCCTCTGGCAGGTCTGGCGGTTCATCGTGCCGGCTCTCGAGAAGCGTGAGAAGCGGTATGCCGTGCCGTTCATCATGTCGTCACTGGTCCTGTTCGCAGTGGGGTGCGTCCTCGCGTACTGGACCCTCGACCGCACGCTCGACTTTCTCATCAGCTGGTCCGGCGACGACGTGAACCAGGCGTTCCAGGTCACGAAGTACATGAACCTCGTGGTCCTGATGATGCTCTCGTTCGGGGTGGGCTTCCTCAGCCCCGTCCTCATCGTCTTCCTCCAGTTGGTCGGGGTCGTGCGGCCCCAGACGCTGCTGCGCCAGTGGAGATACGCGGTCCTCTCCATCTTCGTGGTGTCGGCGGTCATTACCCCCGACGGGAGCCCTGTCAGCCTGCTGGTGCTGGCGCCCCCGCTGACGCTCCTGTACATGCTGGCGGTCCTCATCGGGTGGCTCCTCGTGCGGAAACGCCCTGCGGCGTGAGTGCAGGGCGCGACTCCTTCACCGCGGCCCTGCCGTACTCGCCCGACCGTTTCCAGACGGAGGCGATGGACGCACTGGACAACGACTCCTCGGTGCTCGTCGCCGCACCCACTGGCTCGGGCAAGACTCTCATCGCGGAGTACGCGGTGCACCGGGCCCTGACGAGGGGACAACGGGCCTTCTACACGGCGCCCATCAAGGCACTGAGCAACCAGAAGTACCGTGACCTGTGCGCCATCCACGGTGCCGGCCGCGTGGGGCTCGTCACGGGGGACAACGCGGTGAACGCCGAGGCCGACGTCGTCGTGATGACGACCGAGGTACTGAGGAACATGATCTACGCATCGTCGTCGCGGCTCGACAGGCTCGGTGCCGTCATCCTGGACGAGGTCCACTTCCTCCAGGATGCATACCGAGGCCCCGTGTGGGAGGAAGTGATCATCCAGCTCGACCCGACGGTCCAGCTCGTCTGCCTCTCGGCCACGGTGTCGAACGCCGACGAAGTGGGCGAGTGGCTGACGACGGTGAGGGGCCACACGAAGGTCGTCACGGAGTCCCGGCGCCCGGTCGAGCTGCTGACGCACCACGCCCTCTACGACTCGTCGAACGGCAGGGTGCAGATGCACGACACGATCGTCAACGGCGAGCCGAACCGGAACCTGGAGCGCATCCTCGCGACGGCACGCTCCCTCCCCCCGAGGGGACAGGGGGGCAAGAGGCCGAGACGCCGCTTCGCGACCCCGACGAGGCCGGAGACCGTGGAGCTGCTGGAGGACAACGACATGCTCCCGGCGATCATCTTCATCTTCAGCCGCGCCCAGTGCGAGGACGCAGTCAAGTCGTGCATGTCGGCCGGGATCGTGCTGACGACCCGTGACGAGGAGGACGAGATCGTCGCCATCGTCGACCGGCATGTGGACTCCCTCACCCCGTCCGACCGGCGGGCGCTCGGGTACGACGAGTTCCTGGACAGGATCGGGAGCGGGATCGCCTGTCACCACGCCGGGATGATCCCGATGTTCAAGGAAGCAGTGGAGGAGTGCTTCGTCCGCGGCCTCGTGAAGGTCGTCTTCGCCACCGAGACGCTCGCGGTGGGCATCAACATGCCGGCCCGCGCAGTGGTCATCGAGAAACTGACGAAGTACACGGGCGAGCACCACGTGCTGCTGCGGGCGTCGGAGTACACCCAGCTCACCGGCCGCGCCGGCAGGAGGGGCCTCGACCGAATCGGGCACGCCGTGACCCTGTGGAACCCATTCGTCACATTCGACCAGACAGCGGGTCTCGCGCTCAGCAGGTCATTCCGCCTCTCATCGGCGTTCCGACCGACCTTCAACATGGCCGTGAACATGATCCGCCGTCACTCGCGCGAGGCGGCCACCCATTTCCTCAACCTGTCGTTCGCCCAGTTCCAGACGGACCGCGACGTCGTGACGTCCGAGGCGGTGCTGGAGCGGAAGCGGCGCGAGCTGGCCCGCCTGGAGATGACGCAACCCGAGCTGACGGAGTCCTTCCTGGAGGCGGAGGAGGAGTCCGTCGGCGACGTGGAGGCCGAGATTGCGCTGAGGTCGCTGCGGCCAGGTGACGTGGTCGTATTCGACGCGTCCAACCTGAGGGGCAGGGGAGTCGTCATCAGCACGGCGGCCCGACGGTCCGGGATGAGACTCACCGTCCTCACGCCGTCCCGCAAGCAGATCGACATCACCGCCCGCGACCTCCTCTCGGTGCCCGTCAAGGGCGGGAGCATCGTCCTGCCGGTGCCGTTCGAGCCCGCCACTGCGGAGTTCGTGCGCGAGGCAGTGGCGAGGCTGGTGAAGGCGCGCATAGACGAGGACGTGACGACCCCACGGGTGGGCAGGTCGGGCCGGCCGAGGCGCGACGTCGTCGACTCGTCGCGGAGCCTGAGGCGCCTGCGCAAGGAGATCGAGCAGCTCGAGCAGCGTCCCTCCGCGCGGGCGGGATCCGTGAACCAGAGGTTCATGGACGTGGTGGAGCTCCTCGAGGAGCTCGGGTACGTCGAGGGGTGGTCCCTCACCGACAAGGGGCACGTGCTCGCGGGAGTGTTCCACGAGAGCGACCTCATGGTCACGGAGGTCATCACGGGCGGCATCCTGGAGAAGCTGTCAGTCCCGGACCTCGTCGCCTGCGTCTCGTGCCTGGTGTTCGAGCCGAGGGGAGGGGACTCCGGCCACGTCCGCTGGCCGAACGACACGGTGCGCAACAGGTTCAAGCGGATGGAGAAGACCAGCACCAGACTCAACGCACTGCAGCGGGAGCGTGGGATCCAGATGCACCGCAGTCCGCATGCAGGTCTCGCGATGGACGCGATGCGGTGGGCCCAGGGGAGCCCGCTCTCCGACGTGCTCGACCCAGAACTCACTCCGGGTGACTTCGTGAGGTCCATGCGCCAGATCATCGACCTGCTCCGCCAGATCGAGACTGTTTCACCGGGCCAGGACCTGCGGGCCTCCGCGGCGGCGGCGGCACGCGCCGTAAACCGCAGCGTCGTCGCGGCGGCGGCAGGGGAGAGCGCGCCGTGACCATCCGCAAGGGAGAGGAGTGGGGCCGCACCGACACCGTCCCGGATGCCGCGGTCCCCGCGGTCGATGACGCATCAGCGGCTGCAGCGTGGTCCAACGGTGACGTCCCGTTGCTGCGGGGCGGGAATCTCCACTCGTCGCTCGGCACTCCGGCCCCGAAGAAGCCGGGAGACGGGTGCATGAGGTTCCCGGTCGATGCTCTCGAGGTCACGGTGTCGGTCGGCGGCGGCACGGAGACGGTGGTGGCTGCGTCCGATGTCGTGGTGGGACGTTGGATGTCCGGCGACTTCACCTTGGTGTCGGCCAACGGACGGTGGGCAGGTCTCGACGTCACCCCGAGAGCCCATCCGAACGACGGCTTCCTCCATGTCCTGTCGATACCGCGCCGCGTCCGCCTGCGCCAGCGCATGGCAGCCAGGAGACGGGCGCTGCTCGGGACGCACGTGCCCCACCCGGACATCACCGTGACGAGAGGGGAGTCCTTCACCGTGGGGAACACATCCCGCCGTCGCCTGCTGGTGGACGGCCGCAGGTGGGCCCGATGGGAGTCCGTGTCCGTGCGCGTCCTGCCCGACCACGCAGAGGTGCTCGCGTGACGGGCCTAGCGTGTGCGGAGGCCGGGAAGGGAGGCGCCGATGACTGATCTGGGCAGCAAGGACGTGCAGGCGATCAAGGACGAGGTCCGTTCCCGCATCATGGCCATGGCTCCCGTGCTCGTCGAGACGAGCCGCGCGATCCACGCACGACCGGAACTGAACTTCGAGGAGCACTTCGCGTGCGACCTGCTGGTGCGCACGTCGGAGAGTCTCGGCCTGCCGGTCGAGGCAGGGGCCCACGGTTCGGTGACCGGTTTCGCGGGCGATGCAGGCTCAGGTCCGACCGTCTGCGTGATGTCCGAGTACGACGCGCTCCCGGGCATCGGCCACGGCTGCGGGCACAACGTGATTGCCGCCGCAGGACTCGGTGCGGCCGCTGCACTCGCGGCAGTCGCGGATGCGTGCGGCGGGAGGGTGCGGTACCTGGGCACACCCGCAGAGGAGGGCGGCGGGGGCAAAATCGTCATGGCGAGGAACGGGGCCCTCGACGGCGTCGATGTCGCGATGATGGTGCATTCAGCCGACGCCGACCTGACCACGATCGACGCCATCGCCCTGCAGCAGCTTCAGGTGCGCTACCACGGGAGGGAGTCTCACGCGGCGGCTGCCCCGCACATGGGCCGCAATGCCCTCGACGCGGCCGTGCTCGGCTACATGGGCGTGGCCGCCCTGCGCCAGCACATCATGCCCACCGAGCGCGTCCACGGGATCTTCACCGAGGCCGGGGAGAAGCCGAACATCGTTCCCAGGCATGCGGCGATGGAGTGGTACGTCCGCTCGGACGATGTCACCAGTCTCGCGGAACTGAAGGAGCGCGTCCTCACGGCGCTCGCTGCCGGTGCGCACGCATGCGGCTGCACGATGGACCACGAGTGGTTCGGCCCGATGTACGCGGACATGGTGACGAACCCGCACCTCAGTGCTGCGTACGCCGCGAATGCCGCGCTCACGGGCAGGACCGTGAGCGACCCGCGGGTGTCCGGGAAGCGTGTCGTCGGCAGCACGGACATGGGCAACATCAGCCATCTCGTGCCGTCGATCCACCCGATGATCGCGTGCGCTCCCACCGGGACCGCGATCCACACGGAGGCCTTCGCGGCGTGCGCGGCGTCGGCCGCCGCCGATGCGGCAGTCGTCGACGGGGCGCTCATCATGGCCCTCACGGCGGTCGACTTCTGGCTCTCCGAGGGGCTGCGTGCCGACGTCAGGGAGGACTTCGAGAGGACCAAGCCGGACAAGGACGTCCTCTAGTCGGTATCCCGAGCCGTCCCGCCGTCGACTCCTAGCATGGTCTCCTGTGACGGTGTACGTGCCCGAGGATTTCACTCCCGAAGAATCCGCCGTCCTGCGGCACTACTTCACGAACCTCGACCTGCCTGTGTTCGCCTTGGTCAACCTCCCGGAGGTCGTGAAGGGAGCCTTGTTCGCGCGCTACAGCCGTTCGTCGAAGAGCCTGCGGCGGCTTTTCCTGGACGAGTTCCTCGGGGATCTCGAGGTGGGAGGTGACGAGGCTGTCGACGCCACCATCGGGCTGGACCGCGCGGAGTCGCTGTACGAGAAGGTCTTCTTCGAGTACGGGGATGACTCGGTGGCGCAGCTCGGCGGCGTCCACCTGGCCTGCGAGCAGTCGTCGAACATCCTCACGAAGATCCTCGAATGGGGACGCCTGATGAGCTACCTGGAGCAGAGCACCCGCTACATCGCCTACGACGAGCGTCTCGGCGGCCGCTACCGGTACTACAGGGACCCCGACATCGTCGCCGGGCGGCACGGGACGAGGTACGTGGGCGAGATGGACCGCATGTTCGACACCTACAGCAGGATGGCGGGCGCGGTGACCGACCACGTCCGCGCCACCGTGCCGAAGGAGAAGGGCGACAGCGATTTCGTGTGGCGCCAGGCCACGCGGGCCAAGGCCCTCGACGCTGTGCGCGGTGCGCTGCCGGCGGCATCCCTCTCGAACGTGGGCATCTACGGGAGCGGCCAGGCGTTCGAGAACCTCCTGCTGCGGATGAGGGCCCACCCACTCCCTGAGGCACGTCACTATGCGGACATGATGCTCGCGGAGCTCCGCAAGGTGATACCGAGCTTCCTCCGCCGGGTCGACCTGGAGGACAGGGGAGTGGCGTGGTCCGGCTACCTCGAGTCCACGGCGTCAGGCACGCAGGCGCTCGCCGACCGCTTCTTCGGGGATGCGATCGCCACGGAGGTCCCGGAGGTGTCACTCGTCGATTTCGACCCCGACGGCGAGAACAAGATCGTCGCCGCCGCGCTGTACTCGCGCTCCCACCTGCCCGAGTCACAGATCCTCGCCGCGGTGGAGAAGATGTCGACCGCAGAGAAGACCGAGATCCTGTCGGCCTACGTGGGGGACAGGTCGAACAGGCGGCACAGGCCGGGCCGTGCCTTCGAGCGCACTGACTACAGGTTCGACATCCTGAGCGACTACGGCGCCTTCCGTGACCTGCAGCGGCACCGACTGCTCACGATCGAGTGGCAGCCCCTCACCCCGTACCACGGCTACACGAAGCCCGAGCTGGTGGTGGAGGCCGGCGTGGGTGCCGAGTTCGACGACGTGATGGACCGCAGCCACGCACTCTTCGAGACGCTCGCACACGACTACCCGGACCAGGCGCCGTACGCGGTGTCCATGGCCTACAGGCTGCGCTACGTGATGCAGTTCAACGCGAGGGAGGCGATGCACATGCTGGAACTGCGTTCCAGCCCCCAGGGCCACCCCGCGTACCGCCGCGTCGCCCTGGAGATGCACCGGTTGATCGCTGAGGAGGCCGGGCACCGTGCAGTTGCGGCCGCGATGAACCACATGACGACCGAGGCCCCGGAACTCGAACGACTCGCGTCGGAGCGCCAGGCCGAGCGCCGCCGCACCGACGGGCAGCGGTGACGGGAGTCACTCGGTCCCGCTGAGATGCCGGGGCATTCGTGCCACCGGCCGTGAATGTGCGTAGTATCCGCCCGCGACCAGTCGCGAGGAGGACATGTGGCCAAGGACGAAATCGAGCCCGACGACATCGACGAGGAACTCGAGATCGAGGAGGACGTCCTCGACCTGGACGAGGACTTCGAGGAGACCGCTCTCGACCTTGACGATGATTCCGCCGCGGTGGACGACGAGGACGAGTCCGATGTCGGCACCACCGTGGTCCGCAAGGCCGGCGAGGACGACGAGGACGACGAGGACATGCTCGCCCCCGACGACGTGGAGGCCGACCTGGACACGATCCTCAAGGACCGTCTCGCCAGCGAGGACGTCGCCGCCGAGGACGAGGAAGAGGTGGAGACCGAGGACAGGTCGGGAGCGGACGATGCCCTCCAGCCGAAGCGCCCGGACGAGCTCCTGTGCTCCAGCTGCTTCCTGCTCGTGAGGAAGGGTGCACCGACCTGCCCGGTCGGTGACGACTCGTGCCCGATCTTCGCGAAGTGACCAAGCTCGTCTCGGGCACGCTCCGCGCCGCCGGCCAGGCCGTCAGCCGCCGCGCCGGCGAGATCAGGGCTCAGGCACCGGGAGCCCGGATGGTCGGGGAGTTCGCGGTGCGCTCGGGTGTCCGCGAGATCGCGAGGCGCCTCGGCGGTCGCGACAACAAGCCCGGCGGGCCGTCGGCGTGATCGTCGTCCGGCCGGCACAGCCCGCTGATGCAGGCGTGCTTGCCGCGCACGACGAGGCGTCGGCCTCTGAGGCATCCGCCTACAGGGGCCGCCAGGAGCCCGTTGCGGGGGAGAGGGAGGCACTCGTCGCCGAGATCGACGGAGTGCTGATCGGATCGCTCACGTACACGACCGCGTCAGGGTCGTGGAACATCGTGCGCTGCTTCGTGGAGCCCGACTTCAGGGGAGTCGGTGCCGGTGACGCCCTCATGGGGCATTTCCTCACGTCGGCGCGCGCCGCGGGTGCTCATCGTGTCGGGGGCTCAGCGCTGCCCGGGGACCGGGCAACCAAGAACCTGTTCGAGCGCAACGGGCTCGTGGCCCGGCTGATCCTCGTGGAGCGCGAGCTCGACTGAGCAGAGGTGCAGAACTCTCCGCGCCCTCAGTGCCGCGTCCTCAGCGGCCCTTCCAGTTCGGGGCGCGCTTCTCGATGAACGCGGTGAGACCCTCCTTGGTGTCCTCGGAGGACATCACCGCGGCCATCTCGGAGTTGCTCATCTTGATGAGATCCTCCTCCGTCCTGTCGGCCGAGGCGAGCACCACGCGCCTGCTCGCCTGCACCGCGAGCGGCGCAGCGGCGGCGACCTTCTCGGCGAGAGCGATGGCCTCCGCGAGCACTGCTTCCGGGGCGACGATCTTGTTGACCAGACCCAGCTCATAGGCACGCTGGACGGTGAGGGGCTCACCCGTGAGGATGACCTCGAGCGCCGGGGCCTTGCCGATGGCGCGGGGGAGACGGAAGAGCCCGCCGGCGGCCGCAATCAGGTTGCGCTTGACCTCGGCGAGGCCGAACGAGGAACGGTCCGATGCGACGACAAGGTCGGACGCAAGGACGATCTCGCACCCGCCCGCTGTCGCCAGTCCGTCGACAGCCGCGATGACGGGCTTCTTGCGGTCGCGGTAGACGTATCCGGCGAACCCGCCCCGTTTCGTGCCCAGACCGCCGCCGCTCCCGGAGTTGATCGCCTTGAGGTCGGCTCCCGCACAGAACACGGGCGACTTGTGACCCGTGGTGTTCGCAGTGAGCACGCCGACCCACACCCCGTCCTCTTCCTCGAGTCGGTCGATGGCTGCCTCCATGTCGGCGGCGAGCTCCCCGTTGACGGCGTTGCGCGCGTCAGGACGGTTGAGCATGATGACCGCGACTGCACCGCGGCGTTAGTAAGTGACGAAATCTCCCATGACGACACCGTAGTGGTGCCGGCCCGCAGGCTGCCCACCCGCGGGGCGGGGCCGGGTCAGAGGGTCTCTGCGCCGTCCTGTGCCGGGGCGTCCGGCGTCTCGTCGACCTGGCCAACGGGCTGCTCCACCGCAATGGGTGCGGGGGCCTCACCAGGAGTTTCCGGCATGGCGTCAGCAACAGCAGGCATGGCCGCAGCGACAGCGGGCTCGGTGTCGGCAGCCGCAGGCGCGGGCTCAGGTGCCGCAGGCACGGGATGTGCCGCGGGCGCGGATCCAGTACCGGAGGGACGGGGCTTTGCGTCGCGACGCGGTCCTCTGTCCGCATTGCCGGCGGGGCGGTCGTTCTTGCCGTCGCCACGCTTGGCCTGCGGCTTGTCCTGGCGCTGCGGACGCAACGGACGCGGTGCGGGTGCCTTGGGGTCGACGACGACGCCGTACAGCGCTGCGACCTGGGGCATCAACGGGCCGAGCCTCATCACGGTCTTCGTGAGCTCAGCGGACACGGTCGAGCTGGGCGAGACCGGGTTCACCTGCAGTCGCACCGGCGAGAAAGCAGCGGCCTCGAGCAGGGCGATCCAACGGTCCGCCGGGGCATCGATCGTGAGTGCTGCGGTGGTGGCCGCTGCGAGCTGGGCGGCGAGAGCCGCGGGGAACGGGACACCCGCCTTCGGCGGCTGCGACGAGAGCTTCAGTGCGCGCACGACGCGGCCGACGTTCGTGGCCGCCTGGATGTCGTCCAGCCAGTTCTTCGTCTCTTCGTCCTGGCGCCTCGTGAGGGCGGTCTTCATCGCCTCGACGAGCTGTCGGGTGCTCTCGTCACGGGCGATGACCGGGTCGTTCGATGCGACCACGATGGCGCGCAGGTCCCGGAGGTCGATCTCGGCGATGATGCGCTGGGCCCCCTCGGCCTTGTCGAGCCATTCCGCGACACGGAGTCGGGGGAGCAGCTGCTCGGCCATCTGCACCAGGCCGTCTGCCGGGATCTTCTCCTGGCCGGCGGCCACCGCGGCCTTGTTCTGCTGCTCCACGGCCGCACGCACGGCGGGCACCCCGCCCGACAGGACCTTCTCGGCGATGGCGCGCTGCGCCTCGGGCAGGTCCTTCAGGACTGCATCAACATGTGCGCGGCCCGCGCGGAGACGCTTGGCCTTCGGGCGCATGGGAAGTTCGGGCGGCGTCTCGAACTGGGGGCGGCGCGGACGCTGTGGACGGTCGGACTTCTCTCCGTCCTTGTTGGCCGGCCGGTCGCGGCGCGGGCCACGCTTGCCGTCGTCACGACGTTCCTTGCGGGCGAGCTTCTGCGTCACGGGCTCGAACGGCTTGTCGCTGGGGAGAATCTCGAGCAGGCCTGTGCGGGCAGTCTTCTGCTTGGTCGGCAGGATCGAGAGCACGCGCGTCCCGTCGAGATCAGTCTCGACCTCTGCGCGCAGGACGTCCTTCACCGATGCACCGGAGGGAACCACGGAGGACTCGACGACGCCCTTCGGCTCGCGCGCACCTGCGGCACGCCACGTCCAGGTGCCGTCCTCACGCTTGCTGGTCAGTTCGATCTCGATGCGCCGTGACATAGGGGCAATACGGTACCTGTTCGGGAGCCCCGTCACCCTCCCCGCGGGCCTGTGATTGCTACGGTTCGGGCATGCCGATCTATGCCCTCGGTGACCAGGTGCCGGTCATCCATCCCGACGCGTTCGTCCACCCCGATGCGGTGATCATCGGCTCCGTCACGATCGGGGCCCAGAGCAGCGTGTGGGCCGGGGCCGTGATGCGGGGCGACGACGGTTACATCGAGGTCGGCGAGCGATCGAGCATCCAGGACGGCACCGTGGTGCACACCACACCCTTCACCCCCACGATCGTCGGGAACGACTGCGTCGTCGGCCACGTCGCGCACCTCGAGGGGTGTCGCCTGGAGGACTTCAGCCAGGTGTCGTCCGGGGCGATCGCCCTCCACAACGCGGTCATCGGGCGCGGCGCGATTGTCGCGGCGAACTCCGTCGTGCTGAACAACATGGTGGTCCCTGCCGGTGCGTTGGCGGTGGGGGCACCGGCGGTCATCAAGGAGGGGCGCGCGCGGCTCGCCGACATCGAGCTGGCCGTGAACGCATACGTCGCGAAGACCGCGCGGTTCAAGAAGGAACTCCGCCGTATTGACTGAGCCGGACGGCTGGACCCTCGCCGAGTTCCTGGTCCCCAGCGAGCTCGCCGAGGTCGTCAGCGACATGCTCTGGGCAGGGGGAGTGGCGGCAGTCGAGGAGTCAGTCTCCGGCGAGTGCGTGGTGCTCCGCACGAGCGTCGACAAATCGGTCGTGGCGGCGATCACCGGGAGGCACCCCGGCGTCAGCGTGACCGAGGTGCGGGTGAGTTCCTCCGTCGCCGACACCTGGCGCGAGCA
>CAYXRQ010000002.1:0-17937 GCA_964466765.1 uncultured Bifidobacterium sp.
CTCGACCTGCTGGAACAAGAGCTCGGCCGCGCCTAGGCCGGCCGCGCACTCGCCTACCCTTCGTCGCATGCGCCCGCGTTCGAGAGTCCTGCGCGCGCTTCTCGCCGCCACGGTGCTGGCCGTCGTCACCACGGGTTTCTCGGTCACCCGGTACGTGCTCGCGCACCCGGGGTACTCGCTGCAGCAGAACGTGGCCACGTGGGCGCGCAACAAGGGCCTCGGCGCCGTCGTCGACAGGCTCGAAGTGTGGCTGCACAGCGATGCTCCCTCCACCGCACCGGCGGTGTCTCTCGCGCTCGAGCCGGAGACGGTGGACACGGTCCCGGTGACGACGGTCCCGGCGACGACCACGACGGTCCCCACGACGACCACGTCCACCACCGTCGCCGCGCCCGTCGCTCCCGGCGAGACCACCACGACCGTGCAGACGACCACCACCACCTCGACCGTGCCGCCGCCAACCGACGTCGCACCCGTCATCACGCCGGCACTGAGGGGTGAGGGCCAGTGGAAGGTGCTCTTCGCGCTCGGCAAGAAGAAGGTGCCCGTGGTGTGGGGGATGTCGGTGCGGCCCTTCACCAAGTACGGGTCCGTCGTCGCCACGGCCGCGGTGTTCGACCAGACTCGGCTGCGCGCCGCGATGTTCAACGGGTC
Source organism: uncultured Bifidobacterium sp. (assembly GCA_964466765.1). GTDB lineage: Bacteria > Actinomycetota > Acidimicrobiia > Acidimicrobiales > Ilumatobacteraceae > UBA2093. Next base: position 655 of record CAYXRQ010000002.1, read on the forward strand.
GGACGTGCCGGGCGGGGGCCCGTGGACGAACTCGAAGAAGGTCCCCGCCGCCGGGCTGCGCAGCATCATTGCCGCGTTCAACGGGGGCTTCCGTTTCGAGCACGACCCCGGCGGGTACGTCACGGAGGGCGTGACAGTGCGGAAGATGAAGCGCGGCCTCGCCACCATCGGGATCGACAGGGACGGGATGATGACGGTTGGCGTGTGGGGCGACGACATGCGGAACGCCGGAGGATGGCTTTCGTTGCGCCAGAACCTGCCGCCGCTCGTCCACAACGGCCGGACAACGTGGCAGGACTTCAAGTGGACCGACTGGGGGACTGACTTCGGGGACAAGGTGTACACCTACCGCAGCGGCCTGTGCCGGCGCACCGACGGCTCGCTCATGTACGTGTCGGCGGGCGACGTGAACATCGACCTCTTCGCGCGGATGATGCTGCAGTTCGGGTGCGACACCGCCATGCAGCTCGACATCAACGGCAACTGGCCGCACTTCAGCACCTACAGCAACTTCGGCGCGCGCTCCAGGTACGGCAAGCCCCTCGACGTGCGCATGGGCGACCCGCAGCGCTTCCTGAAGGGCTACGACAAGGACTTCTTCGCGCTGTTCGACCCGAAGTCGCTGCCCGACGGGACGGTGTGGGACGGCACCGTGACCACGACGACCCTGCCGGCGGCGGCAACCACCGCGCCTGCTTCACCGTGACGCCGCTGCCGGCGGCTGCGCGGCGCTGACCTAGATGATGGGCTCGTACTCGGCGAGCAACCGTGGCTCCCCGCCGCCGGACACGCGGACCCGCCCCTCGGCGTGCAGCTTCAGCACGTGCGACCAGATGCTGCGCCGCGCCGGGCGGTGGAGGCGCTTGTCGACATCCGCGTACAGCACCTTCACGATCGCAGGGATCGTGCGCGTGCCCGCCCTGAGCTGCGCGAGCACCTGCTCCTCGCGGTCGACCCTGTGCTGCAGGTACGCGCGCAGGAACGGCTGCGGGTCCGTCACGGGACCGCCGTGCGTCGGCCGCAGGAGGGCATCACCGCGGCCGATGACCTTGTGCATGCTGTCGAAGTACGCGGCCATGTCGCCGTCGGGCGGTGACACCACCGTGGTGCTCCAGCCCATCACGTGGTCACCGGTGAAGAGAGTGCTCTCCTCCACCAGTTCCACGCACAGGTGGTTCGACGTGTGGCCCGGCGTGTGCACGGCGCGCAGCGTCATGCCGCCGGTGGCGAGGACCGTGTCGCCGTCGCGCACGGTGACGTCCGGCCTGAAGTCGGTGTCCAGGCCCTCCTTCTCCTCGTCGTCGGCCGCGCTGTCGCCGGTCGCCTTCTCGTCGTCCTCCTCTGACGGGTCACGGTCGTCGTCCTCCGTCCAGCCCTCCACCATGCGGTGCGGCCCGATGGCGTACGTGGGCGCGCCGGTCTCTGCCTTCAGCCACGCCGAGAGCGGCGAGTGGTCACCGTGGCAGTGCGTGATGATGATGCCCACGCACTCGCGGCCGCGCAGCGCGGACGCGATGGCATCACGGTGGGAATCCATCCGCGGGCCCGGGTCGATCACCACCGCCCTGTCGCCGCCGAGGATGTAGGTGCCCGTCCCGCGGTACGTGAACTTCGACGGGTTCGCGCAGATGATGCGCTGCACGAGCGGCGAGACCTGCTCGAGGACGCCGTGGGGGGCATCATCGATGCGCGGGACGAACGGGATTCCCGCCATCAGCCGAACCCGAGCGCGCGGATGCGGCCCACGGGCCTGCCGTGGCCGAGCGCGGTCTCCGTGACCGTGGACGGCACGGCCGACACATCCACTCCGAGACGTGCGAGTGCCGCCACGAGCACGGTGGCCGCGCCCCTGCCGGACCCGTCGGAGAGCTTCAGTGCGACAGCCCGGCCGTCCGGGAGCGCCGCCACGTAGACGGCCTCGGCTCCGTCCTTTGCCATCAAGCCGGGCACGTTCGTGCAGATCGCGGTGACGTCACGGCCGGTGCCGCCGACAATGTGGCTGTGGTTCGACATGGCGTGGTGGATGCGCAGGCCGGACTCCCCCGCTGCACCCGTTGCCATGGCGCGCACCGCCCGGGCGAGGCCGATGAGAGTGATGACGTGCGCAGGAGCACCGCACCCGTCGACACCGATGGCGAACGCCTCCTCACCGGACACGTCGGGCACCGTGTCCGTGATCGCCTGCTGAAGCGGGTGGCCGGGGTCAAGGTACCCCTCGAGCGGCCATCCGTTCAGCACGCACGTCGCGACCATCCCGGAGTGCTTCCCGCTGCAGTTCATCTGCAGCGGGGACTTCGGGGTGCCGGTGCGGATCGCGGCGTGCTGGGACGCCTCGTGCAGCGGCCAGCCCGGTGTGTTGCCGAGTGCTGACTCGTCCAGGCCTGCGCCGGCGAGTATCGCGCGCGCGGTGTCCAGGTGGACCTGCTCGCCGTTGTGGCTCGCGCACACGAGCGCGAGCTGCTCGGGGGGCAGGTCGAGTCCGGCACGCACCATGGCGAGTGCCTGCAGGGGCTTTGTTGACGACCGCGGGTACACGAGCACGCCCGGGTCGCCGATGGCGTGGGCGACCCCGCCCCTCTCGTCGAGGCACACGACGGCACCGAAGTGGACGCTCTCGTCCACCCCGTTGCGGTCGATGACGGCGACGGGGGCGAACTGGGCCGGACTGACGCCGCTCACCCGGGTTCGTCCCCGGGGCGGCGCTTCTTCCGTGGCTGCGGCTTCTTCTTCTCCTGCACCCGGACGAGGGGTTGGTCGACCACGTCGTGCTTCTGCCCGCTGCTGGCCAGGACGCCCTGCACCATCGCGGCGAAGGGCAGGCCGAGGATCGCCCCCACCGGACCGAGAACGGCACCGCCGACGAGTGCGGAACCGAACGCGAGTGCCGCATGGAGTTCCATCGTGCGGGCGGTGATGCGCGGGGCGAACAGGTAGTTCTCGACCTGCTGGTACACGAGGATGAACACGACCACGGCGAGCGCACGGCCCGGGGACTCGAGGAACGTGAGGAGGAGCGGGAGCACGCCGGCGAGGTACGTGCCGATGACGGGGAGGAACTGGGACACGAGGCCGACCCACAGCGCCATCGCGATCGGTGCGGGGGTGCCGATCGCCTGGAGTGCGATCCAGTGGAAGAACGCCGACAGTGCCGCGAGCAGGAGACGCGAGTCGAGGTATCCCGCAGTCGCCTTGATCGCGAGGTCCCACGTGGAGAGGAGACGGTCCTGCTGCTCGGGGCGCAGCCTGGCGCAGATTGTCCGGCGCAGGCGCGGAGCATCGGCCACCAGGTAGAAGGCGAAGAGGATCACGGTGAAGGACTGGAACAGCACGTTCAGTGCCTGCACGGACAGGTTGAACACCTGGCTCTGCTGGGAGCGGATGAACTCCTGCACCGGGCCGTTCGGGTCCGCGATGCGTGCGTTCACCTCGGCGGCGTTGATGTTCGTGCCGAAGGTGTCGTTGATGAACTTGACGGTGTCGTTCACGTAGGTGCTCGAGTTCCTCAGCAGGTCCGCCACCTGCTGCCCTACGAGCGTGCCGACGACCCCGAAGAACGTGAGCGTGACCACGATGACCGCGAGGAGGATGGCGAGCGTGGCCCTGCCGCGCTTCCAGCCGCGCGCCTCCAGCCGGTTGACGCCCGGCTCCATCGCCAGGGCAACGAACAGGGCGATGAGCAGGAGGATGAGGAAGCTGCTCAGGCGGTGGAAGACGTGACGGAACGCGATTGCCCCGAGTGCGCCGGCCCAGAAGAGCACCACCGCGCGCGGCACCCAGCGCGGCATGCGACGGTTGTCCCCCTGTGCCGCGTCCTGCCCCGCGCCGCCCTGTGTGCCTTCCGTCCCAGCCCCGGTCATGGTGGAAGCGTAGTGGTGGGAACCGGCCGGCGGTTCGTACGATGACCCGGTGACGACGCTCCCCCCCGCAGTCGACGAGCGCGTGCAGCAGGTCCGCCGCGCGATTGCCGATGCCCTGCGCGACAGGGTCATCGGGCCTGATGCCGAGTCCAAGCAGGCCGCGGTCATGCTCGCCCCCGGGGAGCGGTGGTTCGCGCCCGACAGGCCGGTCCACACCGTGCACACGGATGCATCGATGTTCATCGGCGGCATGCGCGCACTGCTCCTCCAGTCCCTCCATCCGCTCGCGATGGCGGGCGTCGCGGAGCACTCCGACTACCGGCACGACCCCTGGGGCCGCCTGCAGCGCACGGCCGACTTCCTCGCCGCGACCACCTTCGGCCCGGCCGACGTGGCCCAGCACGCGGTCGACAGGGTGAACGCGGTGCACGTCCACGTGCGCGGCACGGCGGGCGACGGCCGTCCCTACTCCGCGCGCGACCCGCACCTTCTGCGCTGGGTGCACGTGGCAGAGGTCGACAGCTTCCTCCGTGCGCACGACACGTACGGCGCGGTGCGCCTTACGCCGGCCCAGCGCGACGGCTACGTGGAGGACATGGCGGTCATCGCGCGCAAGCTCGGCGTGAAGGCTCCGCCGCTGTCGGTGCGCGGGCTGCGCGATCAGCTGCGGATGTTCCGCCCGGAGCTCATGAGCACGCCGCAGTCGCGCGACGCCGCGCGCTACCTGCTGCTCGACCCTCCGCTCGACGCGGCGGCGCGGGTCCCGTACCTCGTCATCGCATCTGCTGCCATCGCCACGCTGCCGCCGTGGGCGCGCGCCGAGCTGCGCATCCCGTACCTGCCGCTCGCCGACCAGCTCGTCACGCGGCCGCTCGGGAACCTCGTGGCCCGCACGATCAGGTGGGCCACGCAGGTCAACGACGTGACGCCAGCAGCTTCCTGAGCGGCACGGCGAGGTCGCCGTTGCCCCCCGTCTCGACACCGCCGAGTCCCAGCCACCGCGCCATCAGGAGCAGTTCGTCGGCGAGCTCGTCGGCCACCTCGAGCACGTCCGTCCCCGGCTCACTGAACGCACCCGGCACCGACAGCACGTTCCGCTGCCGGTCCGCCTTCAGGTCCACGCGCGCGACGAGACGGTCGTTGAGGAGGAAGGGCAGCACGTAGTAGCCGTAGACCCGCTTCGGTGCCGGCGTGTAGATCTCCAGCCGGTAGCGGAACCCGAACAGCCGCTCGTCGCGCGGCCTGCACCACACCATGGAGTCGAACGGCGAGAGCAGGGCCCGCGCATGCACCGTGCGCGGCCGCGCCGCTGCCGGGTGGAGGTACGCCTTCTCCTTCCAGCCCTCCACGCGCACCTCCTCGAGCAGTCCCTCGCGCACCAGCCCCGCGAGCTCGGCGCGCGGTGCCGGACCGCGCAGGTGGTGGTAGTCGAGCAGGTCGCCCGCAGTCGCGATGCCGTGCGACGAGGCGGCGAGCATCAACAGCGCGCGGTGAGACTCCTCGACGGTGGGCACCGGCAGCGCGAGCACGTCGGCGGGGAACGCGTGGTGGAGCCCCATGTAGACGCGGGCAAAGTCCCTGTCGCGGCGCCGCGCGGTGATCTGCCCGGTCCAGAACAGCCACTCCAGGATCGACTTGCCCTTGTCCCAGTCCCACCACTGGCCCTTCGGCCCCTTGCGCGTGCTGACCTCGCCGGCCACGATCCCCCCGGGCTCCGAGTTCACGCGCGCGAGGATCTCGTCACGCAGGCGCGGGTTCTTCCGCGCGACCTCGCGCACTCCTCCCCACACGCGCAGCCCCGTGCGTGCCTGCTCCATGCGCACGCGGCTCAGCGGGAAGTGCCGCACCGGCAGGTGGCTGGCGGCGTGGCACCAGTACTCGTAGATGTCGCCGCGCGCCGTGGCGTCGGGGATGAGCGACCGCGGGTGGTCACCGAGACGCGAGAAGAGCGGGAGCTCCTGGCTGCGCACGAGAACGTTGACCGAGTCGATCTGCACCGCACCGACGGTGTCGAACACCCTGCGCAGGTGGCGTGCATCGACCCGGCCCGTCGGGCGCGGGGCGGCAAGACCCTGCGCCGCCACGGCGATGCGGCGGGCTGAGGCGAGCGAGACCTCGGCGGGCAAGGCCGTCAGTCGGCGACGGTGATGGTGACGGAGTTGATCACCACGTCGGTGACGGGGCGGTCGCCACGGCCAGTGGGGACCTTCTGCATCGCGTCCACGACCTCGAGACCCTTCACCACCTGGCCGAAGTGGTTGTACTGCGGCGGCAGCGTGACGCCGTTCGGGCCGCTGATGAGGAAGAACTGCGAGCCGTTGGTGTTGGGGCCGGCGTTCGCCATGGCGAGCGAGCCGATCTGGTAGCGGTTCTTCACCGGCTCGTCCTCGAAGCGGTAGCCGGGCCCGCCTGTGCCCGTGCCGCCCGGGTCGCCGCCCTGGCACACGAAGCCGTTGATGATGCGGTGGAAGATGATCCCGTCGTAGTAGTGGTAGCCGGCGAGGAACACGAAGTTGTTCACGGTGACCGGGGCGTTCAGTGCGTCGAGTGCGATGACGATCGTCCCCATCGACGTCTCCATCGTGGCGGTGTACCGCTTCTGCGGGTCGATGCCGAACTCGGGCTTGTCGGGGAACTTCTGTGTCTTCTGGGCGGAACCGTCGAGAGCGGGGAAGGGATAAGGCATGCGCGAACGCTACAAGGAGGCCGCCACCGGTGGCCTACGATGGTCCCGTGAGCGACACCGCAGGAACGGCACCGGACAGGGCGGGGATCGACCTCGACCGGATCGAGGCTGACCTGGCCGGGGTGGAGACCGCCCTCGCCCGCCTGGACGACGGCACCTACTGGACCTGCGAGGTCACCGGTGCCGAGATCCCCGCCGAGCGACTGGCCGCCGACCCCACCGTGCGCCGCGCGGGCTGAACCCCCTGTGTGACCGCCGTCTCGCCAGGACGGCCCGCGGCAGTTACACTTCGGGAACTGACCGGCCGGTCAATTGTTCGCGGGCTCCAGCAGCCCGGGTGCAGTGCCCGGCCCCGACGGGGGATCTCCAGGAACACATGGCACAGGCATCCAAGGCTCGAGCACCTTTCGCACCGTGGGACCGGCGCGAGATCGCGGGTGCCTTCAGCGTGGAGGAGACCGCACGCCGCGCCGGCCACTACAAGTGGACGGAGATGAAGCTGTTCGAGGCGCTCGGCGGCTGGATCGCCACCGTGCCCGAGCTGGACGTGAAGATGCGCCTCGGCACCCACTGCTACAAGCATGCATGGCACGCCGAGCTGTGGCACAAGCGTCTCCCGGAGCTGCGCGAGATGAACCCCGACCGACTCACGGTGCCCGCCAACGACGCCATGGTGCGCTTCATCGACGCCATGACCGAGCCGGAGGCACCGGAGCAGACGATCGAGAAGCTGGTCGGCGTCTACCGCGTGCTCATCCCGCACTTCATCTCCGCGTACACGTACCACATGAACAACACCAGCGAGATCACGGACATGCCCACGATCCGCTCCATCAAGTTCATCCTCCAGGACGAGTTCGACGACTGGCGCGACGGCGAGATGCTGCTGCAGTCGCTCATCAGCACGCCCGAAGAGGCAGACCGGGCCGCCGCCCACCAGGCGCGGCTCGAGAAGATAATGGTCGAGGCCGGTGGCATCACCGGTCCCGGGAGCATCGGTTTCCAGTGACCGGTCCGAGACAAGGAGACACACAATGAGGAAGTTCATGCCGGCAAGCGAACTCGCCCGTGACGAGCGGTTCAGCCAGATCACCCAGCGTGACCGCATGGCGGACGGACGCACCACCGTGGCGCTCAACAACGACCAGAACCGCCGCAGCAACAACCGCCTCACCCCGGAGCGCGGCGATGCGAGCGAGGCGGCACGCGCTCTGATGCACGGCATCTTCGTGGGCGAGATCCAGGCGCTCGAGGGCGCCGGCCGCACCTGCTGGGACTTCACCACCGGCGAGGAGGCCCCGTTCGCGCTGAAGCTCGACATGGCCCGCCAGGCATGGGACGAGGCACGCCACGTGGAGATCAGCTGCAAGCTCGGCGACTGGATGGGTGCGGAGATCGGCCAGTACGTCGAGAACACGGTGCTCTTCGAGGCCGCGTGCTCGAACGACCCGGTCCTGCGCCTCGCCGGCGTGAACCGCGCGCTCGAGGGCCTCGCCATCGACGTGTTCACCACCATGAAGGAGTTCGGCGAGATCGCCGGCGACCCGTACCTGGAGTTCTGCGAGGACTGGATGCTCGCCGACGAGGTGACCCACGTGAAGATGGGCTCCGACTGGCTGCGCAAGGTCACGGAGAACGACCCCGAGCGCCGCAAGAAGGCACTCGAGTTCCAGAACATCGTCGACAAGATGTTCAGCTACGGCGGCAGCCGCAGCGAGTCCGACGAGTCCAGCCTGGGCATCGCCCGCCGTTTCCGCGAGCTGGCCGGCTTCACCGACTCCGAGGTCGACTACGTGGCCGAGGTCAGCATGCAGGCACTGAACGAGCGCAAGGCACAGATCGCCGAGCGCCAGGCCGCGGCCGCCTCCAAGAACTAGCCCCGGGATGGCCATCACCGTCTCGCCGGAGACGTTCGACTTCGTCTCGTTCGACGCGGCGTACATCGCCCGCATCGCCCAGCACGTGGCCGAGCAGCTCGGTGTCACCGACATCGACTTCGCGATCGAGATCGACGAGACGAGCGCACTGAACCGCATCAGCACCGACACATCCGGCACGCCCGTGCGCATCATGGTGCACAGCGGTGCGTTCGAGGACAAGCGCCGGCCTCGCCAGCAGAGCGAGATCGACACCACTCTCTCGGTCGCACGGTGCATGCTGCGCGCCCGGGACCGCATACGCGGGGGTTTCGAGGACGCACCCCCCGAGGCGGATCTCACCCTCCCCCAGGCAGCCGCCTGGGACACATGGATCATCGCCCGGCTCGCCCGGCTCGACATGCCGGTGAAGAAGCAGGCGTGGCAGTACAACTGGCGCAACCGGCACGGCTTCAACGACCGTGCTGATGCGGCGTTCGAGCAGATGTGGGAAGCCGAGTCCATGGACTGGGCGCAGCTCTGTGCCGCCAGCGACGCGGCACGCAGCGTCAGCGCCTGAGCAACCGTCCGTGACCCCGGCGACTCGACGACGCACTGTCCGCACAAACGGGATCGATCTCGCCGTGCGCGAGGCCGGGGATCCCGGCGCGCCGCTGGTCGTCCTCGCCCACGGGTTCCCCGAGACGTCGCACAGCTGGCGCCACCAGATGCTCCCCCTCGCGGAGGCGGGCTGGCACGTGGTCGCACCCGACCAGCGCGGCTACGGCGGCAGCACCGCCCCTCGCGAGGTCGGTGCGTACGGCACCGACGAGCTGAGTGCCGACCTGCTCGGGCTGGCGGAGTCCCTCGGCCACGAGCGGGCCGTCTACGTGGGCCACGACTGGGGCGCTCTGCTCCTGTGGGACCTGTGCCGCATGCACCCTGGCCGCGTCGTGGCGGGCGTGGCGGCGAGCGTGACGTTCGCCGACTGGCCGGCCCCGCCGCTCGACATCATGGCGCGTCGTTACGGCGACCGTTTCTTCTACATCAACTACTTCCAGCGGCCGCACGAGGCGGAGACCGAACTGGGTCGCGACGTCACCGACACGATGGCGAAGGTCCTGTGGGGTGCATCCGCAGGTGCGCAGTCCGACCCGATGTTCTTCACGAAGGACGAGCTTCCGCCGATGGAGGGCACCGGGTTCCTCACCGGACGCCAGGACCCTCCCCCGTTGCCGTGGCCGTGGCTGAGCGAGGAGGAGTTCGCCGCCTACGTGGACGACTTCACCGCGTCGGGCTTCTTCGGGCCGGTGAGCTGGTACCGCAACATGAACGCCAACTACGAGCGGACGAGGCACCACGCGGTGGCGGCGATGACCATGCCCGTGCACTTCATCACCGGCGAGCTCGACCCCGTGAACCTCGTGAACCCGGCCTTCGATGCGTCGATGCGCGCGTCGCTGCCCGGCTACCGGGGCAGCACCGTGGTCGCCGGTGCGGGCCACTGGGTGCAGCAGGAGAAGCCGGCGGAGTTCAACGCGGCCCTGCTGGGATTCCTGTCGTCGCTCTGACCACCGCCCGGGGCGGGAGACGGCTCAGTTCTCGCGCAGCTTGGAGATGAGGCGCAGGATCTCGAGGTACAGCCACACCAGGGTGACGAGCAGGCCGAGGGCGCAGTACCACTCCATGTAGGCCGGCAGCTTGTTGCGCTCTGCCCACTCGATGGTGTCGAAGTCGATCGCCAGGCTCGCGGCGGCGAGACCCGCCACGAAGATGCTGAACAGGATGCCGGTCGGCGTGGCACCGCTGATGAACGACGGCATCGCACCGAACAGGCCGATCACGAACGAGACCAGGTAGAACGCCATCAGGCCGAGCATGGCTCCCATGACGATGCGCCTGTACTTCTCGGTGACGCGGATGACGCCGGTGCGGTACAGCAGCAGCATGACCACGAACACGCCCATGGTCGCACCGACCGCCTGCATCACGATCCCGTCGTACGCGGTCTCGTACGCGCGGCTGACGGCACCGAGGACCACGCCCTGTGCCACCGCGTAGACGGAACCGGCGACCTTCGACAGGTGCGGCTTGAACATGGAGACCATCACCGCCACGAACCCGGTGATGAAGCCGCCGAGGACCCATCCCGTCGGGAACACGGGGTTGCCGAACTCGTCGGGTGCCGCCACGGAGAACCATGTGACGGTGGCGCTCGCGACCAGCACGAGCAGGAGGGTGAGCGTGGCGCTGGCCGCACCGGATGCCGTGGCGAGGCCGCCGTGCCAGCGGGTCACCGGGCCGTCGGTGACCGCCTGGCTGGAGGAGATGACGTCGTCCGGGCTGGGCGCGGCCCAGCCGGCCGAGCGGTCGTCGCGGGCGACGGTGCGTTCCATGGTTTCGGGGGAGAGAAGAGGACTGGACATGCCACGGAATCTAGTGACCCCGGCGGCGCGCACGGCGTCAGGTCCGTGGGCACCGTGCCAGGGCTCTCATGCCGCGGACCGGGCGGGGTGGGCCGGGTCAGGTGAGGTCAGGTGAGATCGTGGGCCGACATCGACTGCCACAGGTCGATGTCCGGCGGGGCGGCCAGGAGGCCGGTGCACGACCTGGCCATCTCCACCATGGTCCCCCCGTTGAAGTGGGCTTCCTGGGCGGCAGGGCCGTCCCACTTCTCGATGAGCTTGATCCGGTTTGGCTTCGTGTCGCTCACGATCATGTCAACGTTGCGGCAGCCGGGCTCCATCCGCGTCAGGACCACGTACTTGGAGAGGACCGCGACGAGCGACCCCATGTCGGCGGCGTCGAACGTCATCGTGACGATGACGAGTTCTATCTCGACGGGCTCGACGGGTTCACCGTTCTGGTCTCGGGCCGCACTGTCTGTCACGCGCCAACTCTGCCAGAAAACTCTCTCCTCCAGAGAACCGATGAGAACCCGCCGGCACCGGCGGAAATGCCGTTTTTCTTGGGTGTTCGACCCGTTGTGACGGCACATGCTGTCGGTATCCTGCCCCTATTCGGTCAACCGGACCGGGTGGAACGACGGGGTGCTCACGTGGCGAAAGATCGCATTGACCGCGACGAAGAGGACCTGGTCCGTCTCTACCTCACCGACATCGGTCAGTACGCACTTCTCACCAAGGACGACGAGGTCCGCCTCGCCAAGGCCATCGAGGCCGGCAAGGCAGCGGCAGAGGAGATGGCCAAGGCCAAGAGCCTCAACGCCACCAAGAAGCGCGAGCTGCGCAAGGCCGTCCGCGAGGGCGAGGTCGCAGAGCGCGCGTTCGTCCAGTCGAACCTGCGCCTCGTGGTGTCGATCGCCAAGAAGTACCAGGCGTCCGGTCTCCCCCTGCTCGACCTCATCCAGGAGGGCAACCTCGGCCTCATGCACGCCGTCGAGAAGTTCGACTGGCGCAAGGGCTTCAAGTTCTCCACCTATGCCACGTGGTGGATCCGCCAGGCAATCACGCGCGGCATCGCCAACACGGGCCGCACCATCCGCCTGCCGGTCCACGCCGGTGACACCCTCGCGCGCCTGCAGAAGGCCCGTTCGCGCCTCGAGCTGAAGTTCGGCCGCCCGGCCACGCTCGCCGAGCTCGCCAAGGAAGTGGAGATGCCCGAGGACAAGGTCACCGAGGCCCTCCGCTTCGCCGCCGAGCCGCTGTCGCTCTCCGAGCCCCTGCGCGAGGACGGCGATGCCGAACTGGGTGACGTCGTCGAGGACCGCTCCGCGGAGCAGCCCTTCGAGGTCGCGGCCACCGCACTCCTGCCCGAGGAGATCCAGCGTCTCCTCGCCCCGCTCGACGAGCGCGAGCGCGAGATCCTGCGCCTGCGGTTCGGTCTCGACGGCAAGGGAGAGCCGCGCACCCTCGAGGAGGTCGGCGAGCACTTCAATCTCACGCGCGAGCGCATCCGCCAGATCGAGGCACGTGCCATGAGCAAGCTGCGCCACCCGTCGTCCGACACCGGCGCACGCGACCTACTGAGCGTCTGACTCCACGCGCATCACGCGCATCACGCCGTCGATCACGGCGACAACGCCGAAGCCGAGGAGCACTGCCACGTTCGCACGTGCGGTCCACGCCGGCCCGGTCATGGGCACGTACGCGCTCTGCACCTGTTCGTGGGACATCCATGTGACCACGAGCATCGCCGCGCCGGCCCCGGCAGCGAGCGACGACGCCACCCAGTCGCTGCGCAGGTCCGTGCGCCGCGCCACGAGGAGTGCGGCAGCCCCGGTGAGCGCCGTGCCCGCACCGAACACCAGCATGAGCGGGGTGATCCGTGCACCAGTGGGGAGCGCGACCCACTGAAGCAGGCCCGTCAACGCCGACCATGCGCCCACGGCGAGCACGGCGGCGTAGTACCGGCGCCGGTGCGTCCTGGCGAGCAGTGCCGCCGCCGCGAGTCCCACGAGGCCGAGCAGCCACCATGCGGGGTTGGCCCTGTCGCGCAGGTAGAGCGTGCCGCGCACGGTGTGCACCGTTCCGTCCACCGTGACGGGCACCTCCCACTTCAGCACGGTGCCGTCGGGGTCGATCACCGCAGGACGGACGGGGCTCATCCAGTGGATGCGGTGGTCGTGCCACATGACTGTGCCGTCACGCGCGACGGCACGCCACACGGGTGGTGCGCCGGCGCCCGACTGCGCGGTCCCGCCGTACCTCGACGCATTGATGGACGACGTCTGTGAGGCCGTGTTCTCCTCCACCAGCCCGTCCGCCGAGATGCGCAGGTACGGCTCGTCCTCGTAGCCGGCCACCGTGACCGAGTGCCCTGCCGCGCGCACCCGCAGGAACGTGTCGCCGCCGACGATGTCGATGCTCACGCCGTCGGGCAGTGCCGGCGAGACGGCCTGCACCACGCTGACTGTGTCCCGGGGCCGCACGTCATCACCCGAGCCGAGGTGGCCGGGCACAGCACCGAGAGCAACGAAAAATGCGAAGACGATGCGCACGCATGTCACGGTACTTGCCTGTGCTCCGTGCGTCCCTAAGGTGTGTCCATGGCCACCCCCGACGGTCGCACCGTGCTCATGCTCAGCGACACGGTGTGGGAGCAGCACGGCGCCGCGATCCACTCCATTGATCCCTCGATCGAGCCGCTCGTGTACTCCGCCGACGTCCCGTTCCCCGACGACGTGCTCGAGACGGTCGACATCGCCTTCTTCAGTGCCGACTGCTGGCCCGACCGCTCGCGCGGGTTCGTGGTGTCCGTCCTGAAGGCGCGCAACCTGCGGTGGCTGCAGACGTTCTCCGCCGGAGTCGACAGCCCGTTCTTCGTGGACCTCATGGGCCGCGGGGTGCTCCTCACCACGGCGTCAGGATCGTCCGCGTCGCCCATCGCACAGACCGTGGTCCTCTACATGCTCGCCCTCAGCCGCGACATGCGCAGGTGGATGCGCGACCAGGACGCGCGCAGGTGGGAGCAGCACCGCTTCGTGGAGCTGGAGGGTGCCCGTCTGGCGGTGGTGGGCATGGGCCCGATCGGCATGGAGGTGGCGCGGCTCGGCATCGCGCTCGGCATGGAGACGGAGGCCGTGCGCCGCACCCCGAACGGCGACGAACCATGTGTCACTCACGGGCTTGACAGCCTCCACGAGGTCCTCGGCCGTGCCGACTGGGTGGTGTCGGCCCTGCCCCTCACCCCGGACACCCGGCAGATCTTCGGTGCGGGGGCGTTCGCCGCGATGAAGCCGGGTGCGTTCTTCATCAACGTGGGGCGCGGCGAGCTGGTGGACGAGCCCGCGATGGTCGCCGCGCTCCAGTCCGGTGCGCTCGGGGGTGCGGGCCTCGACGTGTTCGCCGTGGAGCCGCTCCCTGCCGACAGCCCGCTGTGGGCGATGGACAACGTCATCATCACGCCGCACAACTCGGCGACCAGCACGTCCACCGGTGCGCGCAGCCAGGCCATCTTCCTCGACAACCTCGAGCGGCACGTCAACGGCCGGCCGATGCGCAACCTGGCCAACACCTGACCGTTCCGCCGCCCGCCGCGGCCGTCACACATTCGCCTCCCCAGAACACGGAGGCGTCTCACGGACGCCTCCCGACAGCACAGAGGCGGAATGCACACCATCATCAGTTCCACGAAGGGCGGCGCCGGCGCAACGGTCACCGCCGCAGCACTCGCTCTCTCCCGCGCCGCGCACCACGGCAAGGCGCTCCTCATCGACATGTGCGGTGACGCCAGGCCGGCGCTCGGCATGCCGGACACCGATTCACCCGGGCTGAACGACTGGCTGGGCGAGTCACACACCTCGGGCGCGGACGGCCTGCTCGCGCTCGGCGAGGAGGCAACGGGGCAGTTGCTCGTGATCCACCCCGGCGCACGCTTCGTGCAGGGTGCCCCGCGGTGGCCGGACCTCACTGCGGCACTCGCCAGTTTCGGGTTCCCCGTGGTCATCGATGCCGGCACGCACTTCGTGCCGGACGAACTGAGGCAGGCGGTGAGAGACAGCTGGCTCGTCACCAGGCCCTGCTACCTCTCGCTGCGCCGCGCCGTCCGCGCCCCGCGGCCGGGTGGCGTCGTGCTGGTGCGCGACGAGGGGCGCGCGCTCACCGCACGCGACGTGGCGAGCGTCCTCGGCGTGCCGGTCGTGGCCACGGTCCCCGTCGATGCGTCCATCGCACGTGCCGTGGACGCGGGTGTACTCACCACGCGCTGGGCGGAACTGTTCGGTCACCTCCTGCCCGCACCGTGACGCCCCAGTTCGGTGCCCTCGACCCGTGGATGGACGGGGACGTGCAGGAGGTGATGGTCACCGGTGACGGCACCGTGTGGACGGAGGAGAACGGCTCCATCAGGCGCGCCGGCTCGCTCACGCCGCTGCAGGTGTCACAGTCGATCGAGAGGCTCACACGGTTCTCCGGGCGCCGTGTCGACCTCGCTTCCCCGGTCGTCGACCTGCAGCTCCCCGACGGCTCGCGGGCCTGCATCGTGCTGCCGCCCGTCGCGGTCGACGGCCCCACCCTGTGCATCAGACGGTTCGCCCGCGGCGTCCTGCCGCTCGGGGCGTTCGCTGGGCTGGAGGACGTCCGCCGTCTGCGCTCGCTGGTCACGGGCAGGGCGAACATCGTGGTGTCGGGCGCCACTTCGTCCGGGAAGACGTCGCTCCTCAACTCGCTCGCGAGATGCGTGCCTGTCCGCGAGCGCATCGTGCTGATCGAGGACACCACGGAACTGCGGCTCGAGCACCCGCACGTCGTGCGCCTCCAGACCCGGCCGCCCGGCGCGGAGGGAACGGGCGAGGTCACCGCCCAGCACCTCGTGCGTGCGTCCATGCGACTGCGGCCGGACAGGCTGGTCGTGGGCGAGGTCCGCGGGGGTGAGGTCGTGGACATGCTCCTCGCCCTCACCTCCGGCCATGACGGGTGCCTCACGACAGTCCACGCGCGCAGTGCGTCCGACGCGCTCGACCGCATGGTCACGCTGGCCATGCGCGACCACCCGCAGTTCGCCGCGTCCACGGTGGGCACCCTCGTGCGCGGTGCGATCGATGCGGTCGTGCACGTCCGCCGCGGAGCGGACGGCTCGCGCCGCGTCACCGAGATAATGGAGGTGGACGGTGGGTGAGGCTGTTGCCGCAGTTCTCGTTTCGGTCACCGTCGCGCTCGGTGTCCTGCCCGCGGTGATGACACGGTGCGACCGCACGCTGGTGCGCGCCCGCCTCGGCCCGTTGCCGGAGCGGGAGGCGACGCGCCCCCGCCGCACTGACGGCAATCGCCCTCACTTACCTGCTGCTCCCGCCACCCATGCTGGGTTCTTCGAGGGCATCGCGCGCGGCGTGCGTGCCGGGCTGCCCGCATCCGAGGCCATCATCACGGCACCTGCATGTTCACCGTCGGTGCAGCGGCTGCAGCAGGCACTGACGGCGGGCGTCGCGCTGCCCGACGCGCTGTCTGGACCGGACCCGCTGCTGTCCGTGCTGCGGGGGTGCATGCCCGGCGGCGCGCTCTCCCCGGCGGCGCTCGAGATCGCGGCGGCCAACGCGCGCGCCGTGGACGACCTGGGGGGCGAGGTCAAGGTCGCGGTGTCGTACGCACTGCACTCGGCACGGCTCCTCACCGCACTCCCCTTCCTCATGCTCGGCGGCGCCGTGGCGCTCAGCGGAGGAGCCAGGGACGGGCTCGCCGGCGCGGGCCCCGTCGTGTGCGTCATCGCCGGGTCACTCGCCAACCTCGCCGGGTCGCGCTGGATGCGCCGCATCATCACCGCGGCATCGCGGCCCTCGCCGGCATCGGACGCGGCATCGATCGCGGAGGCGTTGGTCGTCCACCTCGCGGCGGGCGGCACCGTGCCTGCCGCATTCGACGAGCTCGCCCCCGGCAGCGCGGAGTGCTCCGCGGCGGCCCGGATGCTCCGCGCGGGACTGCCCCTCGCGGAGGCGCTCTCACCACTGCGGCGTGCCGCGCCGTCCGTCGTTGACACCCTGGAACTCGCCCACCGTGACGGGCTCCCCCTCGTCGCCTCGCTCTCGCGCACCGCCGCCGACCTCCGTGCCCGCGAGCGCGACCATGTTCTCGCCGGTGTGCGGCGGATCCCCGCCCGTGCCGCCGCCCCTCTCGTGCTCTGCGTGCTCCCCTCGTTCGTGCTCACTGCGGTCGTGCCGCTCGGCCTCGCCTCCATCGGTGCGATGCGCACCCCCGCAACCTGACGACACCCCGGGAGACCCATGGACCCACGCACGCAACCAGACACCCACGCCGACGACGAACGCGGGCAGGCCACCACCGAGTACGCACTCGTCCTGCTCGTGGCAGCGGTCGTCGCCATGCTCGCGATCGGCTGGGCCACCGCCGGCGGCGGGGCGGGCAAGATCGGCGGCCTCTTCGACACCCTCCTCGATGGCATCATCGGTCGTGCGACGGAACGACTCTGA
>CAYXRQ010000002.1:18037-29504 GCA_964466765.1 uncultured Bifidobacterium sp.
GTTCCGTGAGCCACTAGCGTGACGCCCATGCACCTCTCCGCGCGACGAACCACGGTCGCCGGCCGCCATGTGCTCGTGGTGGAGGGCGAAGTCGACCTGGCCACAGTGCCTCGTTTCCTCGATGCGCTCACCCGCCTGGTGGCGGACGCAGGGGACACCACCGCGATCGTCGATCTCGACGCGGCCGGCACAGTGGACGACACCGCTCTCGGTCTGCTCCTCGGTGCGGCGGGGCGGGCGCGGGTCGCCGGCGGCGACCTGGCCGTGGTGTGCACGGAGCCCCGCCTCCGCCGGCGCCTCGCCGACAACGGGTTCGACCGGGCGGTGAGCGTCGTGGCGTCCATCTCGGCCGCATGAGCGCGAAGCCGACGATCTGGGTGCTGGGCGACCAGCTGAACACCCGCATCGGTGCCCTGCAGTTCGCCAGCCCGAAGTCGCACCGCATCCTCATGGTCGAGTCCCGGCACAAGTGCGAGTCGCGCGGGTGGCACCGCCAGCGGCTGCACTTCATCATCTCGTCCATGCGCCACTTCGCGGAGGAGCTGCGCTCGGACGGCTTCGTGGTGGAGTACGTCCAGGCGCCCACCATGCGCGAGGGACTCGCCCGGTACCGGCAGAAGTTCCCGAAGAGCGAGATCACCGCCACGGCACCGAACAGCATCGCCGGCCGCGCGCTGATGGAGCGTCTCGGCATCGCCACGGTGCCGTCCAACCAGTTCCTCACGCCGGAGGGCGACTTCGCTGCGTGGGCAGCGACCCGCAAGTCGCTGAAGATGGAGGACTTCTACCGCCGCCAGCGCGTGCGCCTGGGGTACCTCATGGACGGCGACGAGCCGGCCGGCGGGAAGTGGAACTTCGACGCAGAGAACCGCGAGCCGCCGCCGCGCGACGGATCCAACCCGTGGGGCGAGCCGCTGCGTGACCCGCTCGACAACATCGACCTCGACGTGATGGCCGGCCTGCCGGACAGCGCGACGGGTGACGATCCCGTCGGGTGGTGGTCGACCACCCGCACCGGGGCGTTCCGCCACCTTCGTCACTTCGTGGAGAACCTGCTGCCCACGTTCGGGCCGCACGAGGACGCAATGCTCACGGACAACTGGCACCTCGCCCACTCCATGCTCTCGCCCTACCTCAACAACGGCCTGCTGATGCCGTCCGACGTGTGCGACGCGGTCCAGTGGGCATACGACAACGGCCGCGTGCCCATCGCCTCGGCGGAGGGCTTCATCCGGCAGGTCATCGGCTGGCGCGAGTACGTGCACGGCCTCTACTGGCTGTGGATGCCGGATTACATGGGCAAGAACGAGCTCGGGGCGGTGCGCCCGCTGCCGAGGGCGTTCACCGACCCGTCATCGACCCGGATGCGGTGCGTGTCCGTCTGCGCGGGCGACGTGAAGCAGCGCGGGTGGGCGCACCACATCCAGCGACTCATGGTTCTCGGCAACCTCGCGCTCATCGCAGGTGTCGACCCCGTGGCGATGAACAACTGGATGTGGGAGTCTTTCGTGGACGGTGCCGAGTGGGTGATGGTGCCGAACGTGATCGGCATGTCGCTGCACGCGGACGGGGGCATGATGGCCACCAAGCCGTACGCAGCGGGCGGTGCCTACATCGACCGCATGAGCGACTACTGCAAGGGCTGTGCGTTCGACCGCAAGAAGCGCACCGGCGACGACGCCTGCCCTTTCACCACGCTGTACTGGGACTTCATCCTGCGCCACGCGGACAGGTTCGTCCGCAACCCGCGGATGGGCACGCAGGTGCGGGCGGCACAGAAACTTGCCGATGCAGATGCCGTTCGCGACAGAGCGGCCGGTGTCCTGCAGTTGCTGGACACCGGCCGCCTGTGAGGGGGATCTGTTGTCGATGCCGCTCCCGCGGCGGGTGAACTAGGCCGAGAAGCCTGCACCCTGTGCGGAGCCCGCACCCGGTGCATCGCCGGGCATGCCGTCCATGTCACCGTGGTGACCGCGGCCGCCAGGTCCGTGACCGCGGCGGCCGCCCATGCCCGGGCCGCCGGCGGGGCGGACACCGTTCACCATGTCATCGAGACGGGTCTTGAACTCGGCGATCTTCGCGTCGACCTCTGCCTGCGTGTGCTCGCCGGATGCGACCTCGGCCTGCTCCTTCTCGGTGAAGTCCTTCAGCAGCTGGGCCTTCACGTCCGCGATGTCCACGTTCTGGGCCTTCGCGATGTCAGCAAGCGTCTTGCCCGACTGCAGCTGGGTGTTCATCTCCGCAACGGTCAGCTTCAGCACCTTTGCGAGGGCATCAGTGGCAAAGCCCGGCGCACCGTGCCCGCCCATCCCCTTGCCGCCCATGCCCGGGCCGCCGGCGGGGCGGACACCGTTCACCATGTCATCGAGACGGGTCTTGAACTCGGCGATCTTCGCGTCGACCTCTGCCTGCGTGTGCTCGCCGGATGCGACCTCGGCCTGCTCCTTCTCGGTGAAGTCCTTCAGCAGCTGGGCCTTCACGTCCGCGATGTCCACGTTCTGGGCCTTCGCGATGTCAGCAAGCGTCTTGCCCGACTGCAGCTGGGTGTTCATCTCCGCAACGGTCAGCTTCAGCACCTTTGCGAGGGCATCAGTGGCAAAGCCCGGCGCACCGTGCCCGCCCATCCCCTTGCCCGGACGGACCGCATTCACGAACGTGTCGATGTTCGCGGTGAAGGCCGCCAGCTTCGCATCAGCTTCTGCCTGCGTGTGCTCTCCGGCGGCGACCTCCGCGTCGAGGTGCGCCTTCAGGTCGGCGATGAGCGCCTTCTTCACATCGGCAATGTCGACGTTCTTCTCTTTCGCGATCGTGGCGAAGGACTTCGTCTGCAGCGCGGTGCGCAGGTCCGTCTCGGTCATGCCGAGTGCCTTTGCCACGTTCGCGGCCGAAACCGGGGTGCGCGGGCCGTGGTCACCGTCGTCCGCGGAGGTCACGTCGCCGGCGGCCTGGACGGTGCCAGGCTGCGGGGCGCCGGTCGTGATGTCGCCGGTCGAGCCGCCGTCGACTGCCACGACTGCGGCGGAGTCGTTGCGGCCGGCGAGCTCTGCGCTCGCGAAGCCGGTGATGCCGAGGACGGCTGCGCCGGACGCGACGATGAGGCCGCTCGCGACTGCGACTCGGGTGAAACGGGAGTTGGTCTTCATGGTGGGGTTCCTTCTGTGTGGAGTTGTCACCGGGGCTTTCCCGGCTGCAACCACTTTCGGCCTCGTAGGTAAGGAGTGAACACGAGCCAGGTAAGAGGTTGGGAAGAATCCCCCCATGGCTCGGAAAACCTTGTGCCACAAGGGGTACCGTGACACCGTGGACACCCCGAGAGTGCTGGTTGCCGAGGATGACCCCTCCGTGCGCAAGGCCGTGGAGCGGGTCCTGGAGCTGGAGAACTACGCCGTCACCTCCGTGAACGACGGGGCCGCAGCGCTCGAGGTCCTCACCCGCCAGACGCCGGATCTCGCCGTGATGGACGTGATGATGCCGTTCGCCGACGGCCTCTCGGTGTGCCGCGAGGCGCGCCACCGCGGGATCAGCATCCCGATCCTCCTCCTCACCGCGCGCCACGAGGTGGGCGACCGTGTTGCGGGCCTCGACGCCGGGGCGGACGACTACCTGGTGAAGCCGTTCGCCGTGGACGAGCTGCTCGCACGGTGCCGTGCCCTGCTGCGGCGCGGCGCTGCGGCTGCAGGTGCATCCACCGTGCGCGTGGGAGACCTCGTCCTGAACCCGATGACACGCGAGGTGAGGCGCGGCGAGCGCACCATCAACCTCACGAAGACGGAGTTCGACCTGCTCGAGATGCTCATGCAGAAGCCGGGCCAGGTCTTCACGCGCGAGCAGATCTACGAGGAGATCTGGGGCTACGAGTTCGAGACGTCGTCGAAGTCGCTCGACGTCTACATCGGCTACCTCCGCCGCAAGACCGAGGACGGCGGCGGACCGCGCCTGGTGTGGACCGTGCGTGGTGTGGGGTACACGGTGAGGGAGTCATGAACCTGCGCACCCGCTTCGCGATCCTCACGAGCGCACTCGTGCTCGTGGTGACCATGGCGATGAGTCTCGGCGGTTACACGATCGCCTCGAACCAGCTGGAGCGCCAGGTGGACACCTCGCTCAACCAGCGCGCCACGCGGATCCTCGCGATCGTCGCCGACCCGCGCTTCAGCTGGAACGACGCGTTCGGCCGCGGCCCCGTGAACCAGGCGATCCTGCAGACCGAGGTCGACGCCATCACGCAGGTAGTGCTCCCCGACGGCCAGGTCATCAAGCGGCGCGAGTACCCCGCGCTCCCCATGGACGACGCGGACAGGGCACTGCAGGTGGGCGAACAGAAGGTCCACCGCTCGAGCACGGTCATCGACGGCAAACGGTTCCGCACTCTGACCGTGCGGCTGAACGACGGGTCATGGCTGCAGCTCGCCAAGGACATGCAGGTCGTCATCAACGCGCGCAACGGCATGCGCCGGTGGTTCCCGGTGCTCGCCGCCCTGCAGGTGGTCATCGCGGCCCTCGTCGGGTGGTGGTTCGCGCGGCGCATCTCGCGGCCCATCGAGAACCTCGCCTCCGCCGCGGAGACGATCGCCGCCACGCAGGACCTCTCACATGACATCCCCACTGCGGGCGCCGGCGAGGTGGGCGCACTGGCCGCCAGCTTCAACACGATGGTCGCCGCCCTGCGCCGCAGCCTCTCGCGCCAGCGTCAGCTGGTGCAGGACGCCAGCCACGAACTGCGCACGCCCCTCACCAGCCTGCGCGCCAACACCGAGCTGCTGGAACGGACCGGACTCGACGACGCACGCCGCGCCGAGATCCTCGCCGACATGCGCGCGGAGATCGACGAGCTCACCGCGCTCAGCGGCGAGCTCAGCTCGCTCGCGACCGACCACCGCGCGAACGAAGAAGCGATTCCCGTGAACCTCACGGACGTCGCCGCCGAGGTGGTCGCCCGGGCGCAGAGGCGCACCCCGATGCCCGTCGTGCTGCACGCCGGTGCGGACACCATCGTGGTCGCGCGGCCGCACCAGCTGGAGCGTGCGCTGTCGAACCTGGTCGACAACGCGATCAAGTTCTCGGGCGGCGCCGGCGAGGTGCAGGTCTGGGTGGCGGACCAGTCGCTCGAGGTCCGCGACAACGGCCCGGGCATACCCGACGACGACAAGCCGCACGTGTTCGACCGCTTCTACCGCGCCGTCGGCACACGTTCGATGCCCGGTTCCGGCCTGGGTCTCGCGATCGTCGCCCAGTGCGCCGAGGACAACGACGCCGAGACGTTCGTGCGAGACAACCCCGGCGGCGGCGCGGTGGTCGGCATCCGCTTCCGCTGAGCAGCGCGGCACGGGCCGCGCACCGCTGGTGCCGTGGATCAGCCGCCGCGGTGACCGGGTGAACGGCGCGCGCCGCGCTTGTCGAACGCCTTCTCGCGCTCGCGCTGCTCCTCCTCGAGCGCAAGTTCCTCCGCCACGAGGCGACGCATGGAGTCGAGACGCACCCTGTCCAGGCGTCCCTCCGAGATCGCCTCGTTTACGGCACACCCCGGCTCGTCCAGGTGCTTGCAGTCGCGGAACCTGCACCCGTCGGCAAGGTCGAACACGTCGCGGAACGCGCGCTCGATGCCGTGCCCGCTCGTCCACAGGGTGACCGCCCGCAGCCCTGGCGTGTCCAGCAGCCACCCGCCGTCCGCGAGCGGCACCAGCTCGGCCGCGACCGTGGTGTGGCGGCCGCGCTGGTCGTCACCGCGCACCTCGCCCGTGCGCTGCACCTCGGAGCCCACGAGTGCGTTCACGAGGGTCGACTTGCCGACGCCGCTCGCACCGATGAACGCGACCGTGCCGCCGCTGCGGCAGTAGGCCCTGACGCCCTCCAGACCATCGCCGGTGCGGCTGCTGACCATGATGACCGGCACGTCGAGCGACACCTGCCCGAGCGCGGCGCGCACCTCGTCCGCGTAGCCGGCGTCCACCGCATCGAGCTTGGTCAGCACGATCACCGGCTGGGCTCCGCTGTCGAACGCCAGCACCAGCTCGCGCTCCAGGCGGCGCTCGTTCGGGGGTGACGTGACTGCATGCAGCAGGAAGACCGTGTCTATGTTCGCGGCCACGACCTGCCGGAGCCCGCGCGCACCCTCGAAGCTGTTCCGCCGGATGAGCGCGCTGCGGCGCTCCTCGACGTGCTCGATGCGCTCCACCGCCGCGTCCACGCGCACCATGTCGCCGACTGCGACCTCCATGCCGATGTTGCGCACCCGCACCGTGGTCCCGTCGTCGAGGAGCACCGTGCTCCACCCACGGTCGAGCCGGGTCACGCGGCCGGAGAGCACGCCGTCCCCGGTGCCGTCGCCGCGTGTGACATGTGCATCCATCCTCCCGAAACGGTACCCCCGCGCGCGCCCCGTCATGCCGTGACTCGTAGCCTTTCCTGATGCTCCGTCGCCTGGCAAAGTTCTCAGTCCGTCACCGCAAACTCATGGTGTTCGGCATCTGGCTCCCTCTCGCGGTGATCATCACGATGGGGAGCGGCGCCGTCGGCAACGACTTCCGGACCGAGTTCAGCCAGCCCAACAGCGAGGCGGCAGTCGCCCAGGAGATGCTCGCGAAGGTGAGCCCCGGCGAGGGCGGCATCACATCCCAGGTCGTGGTGAAGACGGACAAGGGCATCGACGACCCCACGGTGAAGGCCGCCCTCGGCAAGGCTGTCGCGGACCTCGCCGGGCTCCCGGGCGTCAGCGTGCAGGGGCCGTACGAGTTCGCGAACCAGGTCAGCCGCGACCGGACGATCGCGTTCATCCAGGTCAACTCGGCACGCGGCGAGCGCGACGCGATGGTCGAGATGGGCGACGCGATCAAGGAGGCCACGGCGGGCCTGCGGGCCGTTGTGCCCACGGTTGCCTACGGCGGCGTGGCGTTCGAGGAGTTCGAGCTCCCCGAGAGCGAGGCACTGGGTCTCCTTGCTGCGGTCATCATCCTCGTCATCGCGTTCGGGTCCGTCATCGCGATGGGGCTCCCCATCGGCATCGCACTGCTCGGCCTCCTCATCGCCTCCGGGATCGTCGCCGTCGTGAGCAACCTGATGTCCATGCCGAACGAGGCGACCTCCATGGTGGCGATGATCGGTCTCGGGGTCGGCATCGACTACGCACTGTTCATCGTCACGCGTTTCCGCGAGGCGCTGCACGACGGCCTCTCCGTGGAGGATTCCGTGGTCGAGGCCGTCGACACGTCGGGCCGGGCGGTCATCTTTGCCGGCATCACGGTCATCGTCGCCCTGCTCGGTCTCATGTCCATCGGGCTCGCGTTCGTCAGTGGTTTCGCGGTGGCCATGGCGATCGGAGTGGCGATCATGATCGTCGCCGCCGTCTCGCTCCTGCCCGCCCTCCTCGCCATGCTCGGGGAGCGCATCGACAACACCAGCTACGCCGCCGTCATCACGCTGTGCACCGTCGTGGTGGCCGGCATGGTCGCGATCTTCGCCCACAGCATCGAGGTGCTCCTTGCGGGCGTTGCCGCCGGCGCCGCCGTGCAGGTGGCGCGCATCTTCGTGGCGGGGCTGCGCCGCCCGATCCCCCACAGGGCGCAGAACAACCACCAGCACACGGTGTGGTGGAGGTGGAGCCGCGTCGTGCAGCGCCACCCGTGGCGGTCGCTGCTCGCGTCGGTCCTGGTGCTCGGCGCTCTCGCCGTGCCGATGTTCTCGCTGCGCCTCGGCTTCAGCGACTACGGCAACGCACAGAAGGACACCGACGTCCGCCGCGCCTACGACCTCATCAGCGAAGGCTTCGGGCCGGGTTTCAACGGCCCGCTCTACATCGCGGTGGGCGGCACGACACCGGCAGACCCGGCCGCCATGAAGGCGTTCGCGGGCACGATCGGCAGTGCCGAGGGGATGGCCGCAGCCGTGCCGGTCCCGCTGCCGAGCAAGGAAGTGGGCATGGTCATCGCATACCCCGCGACCGCGCCGCAGGACGAGGCCACCAGCGACCTCGTGCACCGTCTCCGCGAGGACGTCATCCCGGCGAGCGGCGTCGATGCGTACGTCGGCGGCTTCACGGCGAGCGGCATCGACTTCTCCGACTACCTCACGGAACGGCTCTTCTTCCTCATCGCGATCGTCCTCGTGCTGTCGTTCGTGCTGTTGATGGCGGTCTTCCGCAGCGTCCTCGTGCCGCTGAAGGCAGTGCTCATGAACCTGCTCTCCGTCGGCTCGGCGTACGGCGTGATCGTGGCCGTGTTCCAGTGGGGCTGGATGGCCGACCTGTTCGGCGTGGGCAAGCCGGGGCCGGTCGAGGCATGGGCGCCGATGTTCCTCTTCGCGATCGTGTTCGGCCTGTCCATGGACTACGAGGTGTTCCTCCTCTCCCGCATGAAGGAGGAGTTCGACGCCACAGGGGACAACGCCACCGCGGTCGCCGACGGTGTGGCCGCCACGGCCCGGGTCATCACCGCGGCGGCCCTCATCATGGTGTGCGTGTTCGCCGCGTTCGTGCTCGCGCCGGACCGCCAGCTGAAGCTCTTCGGCCTGGGCATGGCCGTCGCCGTGTTCATCGACGCCACGGTCGTGCGCATGGTCCTGGTGCCCGCCACCATGGAGCTCCTCGGCGAGCGCAACTGGTGGATCCCGAGGTGGCTGGACAAGGTGCTGCCCCGCATCCACGTGGAGGGCAAGCACCACCACCACGTCATCAACTGACGCCCAAACCCTTGTGCGGCAAGGGTTCCAGGGCGAAGGTGGGAAACGGCGACACGTTCGCCCATACCCTGTGCCCCCATGGCCAAGTCCCTCGTCATCGTCGAATCGCCCGCCAAGGCCAAGACGATCGCCCAGTACCTGGGCCCGGATTTCGACGTGCGGGCATCGGTCGGCCACGTCGCTGACCTGCCCAGCAAGGGCCTGGCGGTGGACGTGGACAACGGTTTCAAGCCCGAGTACGAGCTGACCATCAGGGGCCGGAACGTGGTCAAGGACCTGCGGGCGGCGCTGAAGAACGCCGATGCCCTGTACCTGGCAACGGACGAGGACCGCGAGGGCGAGGCCATCAGCTGGCACCTCCTCGAGTACCTGAAGCCCCGGGTGCCGGTGCACCGCATGGTCTTCCACGAGATCAACGCAGCATCCATTAGAGAAGCCGTGGCGAACCCCCGCGGGATCGACTACGGGCTGGTTGACGCCGCCGAGACCCGCCGCATCCTCGACCGTCTGTATGGCTACGAGGTCTCCCCCGTGCTGTGGCGGCGCATCAACCGGGGCCTCTCCGCCGGGCGCGTGCAGAGCCCTGCACTCCGGCTGATCGTGGAGCGCGAGGAGGAGCGCCAGCGCTTCGTGGCGGCTGACTACTTCTCCCTGGAGGCTGTCACCGGCACGGCCCCCAGTTTCACAGCGAAACTCGTGTCCCTCTCGGGCACCCGCGTGGCCACCGGGCGCGACTTCGACCAGGCGGGAGCCGCCCGTGCGGACGTCTTCGTGATGGGCGCAGGCCGCGCCACGGAGCTGCTGGAGGGCCTGGCCGGGGTCGACCTCACCGTGCGCAAGGTGGACTCGAAGCCCTACCGCTCCTCGCCCAAGGCACCGTTCACCACGAGCACCCTGCAGCAAGAGGCCGGTCGCAAGCTGCGCCTGTCCAGCCGCGCCGTCATGAGCACCGCGCAGTCACTGTACGAGCGCGGGTACATCACCTACATGCGCACCGACAGCGTGGTGCTGAGCGACGAGGCGATCGCGGAGATCCGGGCGCACATCGCCCGCGAGTACGGCCAGGACCACGTGAACCCGTCGAAGCGGACGTTCCCGAACAAGTCGAAGAACGCCCAGGAGGCACACGAGGCGATCCGCCCCGCGCTGCCGCTGCGCTCGCCGCAGCAACTGCAGGGCGAACTGAACGGCCAGGAACTCAGCCTCTACCGCCTCATCTACCAGCGCACGCTCGCCTCCCAGATGCCCGACGCCAACGGCACCACGGTCACTGTGCGTCTCGGGGCCGTTGCCAATGACGCCGCGCGCACCGACTGCGAGTTCTCCGCCAGCGGCACCACGATCACCTTCCAGGGGTACCGCGCCGCATATGAGGAGTCGGTCGACGAGGGCGAGACCAACGAGGAAGAGGACAGCGCGCTCCTGCCGGCGCTCTCCGAGGGACAGTCGGTGCCCGTGCGCGAGTACGGGTCCACTTCGCACACCACCACGCCTCCTGCCCGCTACACCGAGGCCTCGCTCGTGAAGGTGCTGGAGGAGAAGGGCATCGGGCGCCCGTCCACGTGGGCCTCCATCTTCACCACGCTCCTCGACCGCGGGTACATCTGGAAGAAGGGCACGTCGCTCGTGCCCACGTGGGTCGCGTTCTCCGTGGTCCGCCTGCTGCGCGACAACTTCACCAGGCTCGTTGACTACGAGTTCACGGCAGGAGTGGACGAGGACCTCGACTCGATCGCCAAGGGCGAGCAGCAGAAGGAGCGCTGGCTGCACGAGTTCTACTTCGGCGACGACGACCAGGAGGGCCTGAAGGGAATAGTCGCCGCGCGGCTCGACTCCATCGACGCCGCCGCGGTGAACACGTTCCCGGTGGGCATCCACCCGGAGACCGGCGAGCTGATCGTGGTGAAGCCGGGCCAGTACGGGCCGTTCGTGCGCTGCGGCGAGAACACCGCAGGCGTGCCGGACACCCTCACCCCCGACGAGCTCACCGTGGAGGTCGCGGTCGCCCTCCTCAGCGCACCGAAGGGCGACACGCCGATCGGCGAGTGGAACGGCCACCCCGTGTTCGCCAAGTCCGGCCGCTACGGCCCCTACGTGCAGTGGGGCACCATGGACGAGCCGCCCGCGGGTCTCGAGAAGCCGAAGATGTCGTCGCTCTTCAAGACGATGAACATCGAGCGCATCACCCTGCAGGACGCGATCGACCTCCTCTCGCTGCCGCGCACGCTCGGCACCGACCCCGCCGACGGCCAACCGGTCACCGCCCAGAACGGCAGGTACGGCCCGTACGTCAGCAAGGGCAAGGAGAGCCGCTCGCTGCAGAACGAGGAGCAGCTGCTCACGGTCACCATCGACGACGCACTCGCCCTGCTCGCCCAGCCCCGCGTGTTCGGGCGCGGCCGTGCCGCCGCCAAGCCGCCGCTGCGCGAGTTCGGCACTGATCCGGTCAGCGGCAAGCCGGTGGTCGGCAAGGAAGGTCGCTTCGGTGACTACGTGACCGACGGCGAGACGAACGCGGGCCTCGGCAAGGGCGACCGCATGGAGGCCATGACGAACGAGCGCGCGTACGAGCTGCTGCAGCTGCGCCGCGACTACATCGCCGAGAACGGCGGCCCGAAGAAGAAGGCCGGCGCGCGCAAGGCAACGGCCGCCAAGAAGACCGCCGTGAAGAAAGCCCCGGCGAAGAAGACCGGTGCAAAGAAGTCCGCGGCCAGGAAACCAGCGGCAAAGAAATCGGCCGCAAAGAAGGCCGCCCCGAGGAAGCCGGCGGACGACAAGCCGGGCGAAGAGTGAC
>CAYXRQ010000002.1:29604-31319 GCA_964466765.1 uncultured Bifidobacterium sp.
GCAAAGAAGGCCGCCCCGAGGAAGCCGGCGGACGACAAGCCGGGCGAAGAGTGACCGCGCGCTACATCGCCCTCGAGGGCCTGGAGGGCTGCGGCAAGAGCACCCACACGAAGCGCCTCGGCGAGCATCTCGGTGCCGTCATCACGCGCGAGCCGGGCGGCACCCGCATCGGAGGGCTGCTCCGCGGGATCCTCGCGGACACGGACAACACCGACATGTCGCCGCGCACCGAGGCGCTGCTCATGGCAGCAGACCGTGCACAGCACATGGCCGAGGTCATCAAGCCTGCACTGGAGCGCGGCCAGCACGTGGTGAGCGACCGCAGCATCTACTCCACGCTCGCCTACCAGGGCCACGGTCGCAGGCTCGGCACCGCGGAACTCCTTTCCATCAGCACCTGGGCCCTCGAGGGGCGCCTGCCTGACCTCGTCGTGTTCATCGACGTCCCCACGCAGATCCTGAACGAACGCCTCGCCAAGCGGAACCTCGACCGCTTCGAGCGCGAGGGTGCCGAGTTCTTCGCCCGCATCAACGACGGTTTCCACCAGTTGATCGCGGCCGACCCGGACAGGTTCATCGTCATCGACGGCACCGCACCGAAGGACGACGTGGAGGCGGACATCCGCACCCGCGTCCGCGACAGACTCTCTCTGTAATCTTCGTCCATGGTTCAGGGGTCGGCATCGGTGTGGTCGGCGGTTCCCGGCCAGGAATCAGCCACCGACCTGCTCCGTGGTTCCTCGGCGAGTCCCCTCCATGCGTACCTCTTCGTCGGACCGGACGGGTGCGGCAAGGAGACGGCTGCCCGGGCGTTCGCCGCCGTGTTGATCTCCGGCACCGATGACCCCGCTGACCGCGCCAACAACCTCGTCATGCGCAGCGTCCACCCCGATGTCCACGAGGTGCGGCGCGAAGGTGCGTCGATCCTGAAGGACCAGGCCGACGAGGTCATCCAGATGGCGGGCACCACGGCGGTCGAGGGCAGGCGCAAGGTCATCATCATGCACGAGGTCAACCTCATGCAGCCCGCCGCCGCCGTCCGCCTGCTGAAGACGCTCGAGGAGCCCGCGGACGGCATCCACTTCGTGCTGCTCGCCGACCAGATGGTCGACACGCTCGTCACGGTCGCGTCGCGTTGCCTCACGGTGCACTTCGGCCTGCTCGGGGCGGACGAGATCTCCGCGGTGCTCGTCGCCGACGGCATCGCACCTGATGCTGCGGCCGCTGCGGCTGTCGCCGCGCACGGGAGTCTCGACCGTGCCCGGCTGCTCGCCACCGACCCGCAGCTCGTGCACCGACGCGAGCAGTTCGCCGGCATCCCGCGCCGGGTCGACGGTTCGGGAGCAACAGTCATCGCGATGGTCGACGAGGTGCTCGCACTCATCGACGAGGCAGCCGAACCGCTGGAGCGCCGCCACGAGCAGGAGGCAGCCGACCTGGAGGCGAACATGGCGGCAATGGGCGTGAAGCGCGGCGGCAAGAAGGCCCTCGAGGACCGTCACAAGAGGGAGATCCGTCGGCACAGGACCGACGAGCTACGCGCGGGGCTGGCGGAGATTGCGGCCGTCTACCGCAACGAGCTCGTGTCGGGCCGCAGGCTCCACAGCCCGGAGAGCTACATCGCCGCCGTGGAGAGGATCCATGCCGCGCTCGGCCGGCTGTCCCTGAACGTGAACGAGACGATCCTGCTGCGCGACCTCTTCTGGTCGTTGCCC
>CAYXRQ010000003.1:0-23568 GCA_964466765.1 uncultured Bifidobacterium sp.
TCCCTGATGACGTCGAGCGAACCCTCTATCGCGTTCGGGGACTCGTGGTGGTCGATGATGGCGGTCGTGCCGCACATCAGGGCCTCGGCTGCCCCGAGCATCGCCGACCACTTGATGATCTCGAGATCGAGGGCGGCGTCCAGCCTCCACCACACCTGGTCGAGGATCTCCATGAAACCGCCGGGGGTGCGCGGCGGAGCAGGCATGCCCCTGGCCAGGGTCGAGTACAGATGGTGGTGGGCGCACACGAGCCCGTGGGTGGTCGCTCCCATGTCAGTCCAGGACGACCCCGCGCTGCCCGGTGATGGGGCCGTACACCTCGGGCCTGCGGTAACGGTCGAAGTCGAAGAGGGTCTCCTTGTACCGCCTGCACCAGTCGAGGTCGCAACGGGCCGTGATGAGCTCGTCGTCAGTGGACAGTGTCTGGGCAACGATCTGCCCGGAGGGTGCGACGATCATGCTCTGGCCCAGGCTGTCGACGCCCTCTTCCACGCCTGCCTTGGCAACCCCCACCACCCATGTGCCGTTCTGGTAGGCACCCGACTGCATGACAAGAGCGTTGTGGAAACCCTGCAGGATGTCCTGGCTGGGGTCCGGAACGTAGTGGATCGGTGTGTTGTAGCCGCAGAGGATCATCTCGACGCCCTTCAGCCCCATGACCCTGTACGTCTCCGGCCAGCGACGGTCGTTGCAGATCATCATCCCCATGCGGCCGCCGAACGCCTCCCACACGCCGAACCCCTCCATGGAGGGCTCGAAGTAGTACCTCTCCGCATGCTGGAAAGGGCGGTCCGGCTCGTGGTGCTCGTGGCCGGGAATGTGCACCTTGCGGTACTTGGCGACGGTGCCACCGTCCTTCGCGACGAGGATCTGTGTGTTGAACCTCCTGCCCTCGGGCGTGATCTCCGCGTACCCGAGGCAGAACCCCACGGACAGACGTTTCGCCTCGTCGAAGAGCGGCGCCGTGACGGCCGATGGCATTTCCGTCTCGTACCAATGGTCGGCCTGGGTGATGTCATCGACGAACCACCTCGGGAAGAAGGTCGTCAGCGCCAGTTCCGGGAAGACGACAAGGTCGCACCCTGCAGCGGCCCCCTGGCGGAGCAATGCGACCAACCGCGCGACGACCGACGCGCGGTCATCCGACTTCTGGATGGGGCCGAGCTGCGCTGCCCCCACCGTCATGACCCTGCTCATAACTCCTCCTCCGTGGCGAGAGACATCATCACCTGGAGGAGCACGTCGCAACCAGCAACCAGGTCTGCCGTGTCCGTGTGCTCCGCAGGGTTGTGGCTGATGCCCCTGTGGCTCGGCACGAAGACCATGCCGGTCGGGCACACTCTCGCGAGCATCTGGGCGTCGTGGCCTGCACCGCTCGGCAGGCGCTTGCACGTCAGGCCGTGCTTGTCCGCAACCGTCTCGACCAGCGACACGACCGAGTCCGCAAACTCGACCGGCTCGAACCGGGCGAGCGTGCGCGAGGTGATCGTCACGCCCTCTTCCGCAGTGAGGGCCTCCAGCCGGTCCGCGATCTCGGACTCCGCCCGCCTCAGGAGTGCCTCGTCCGTGTTGCGCACGTCGAGCGTGAGGACGGCCCGCGCGGGGACCACATTCACGAGATTCGGGTGGAGGTCGATCTTGCCGACCGTGCAGACCTGGTTCCCGCCGTACCTCCCTGCGAGATCGCGCAGGAACACCGCGATCGCCGACGCGACGTACGCCGGGTCATGCCGCATCGACATCGGCGTCGTACCGGCATGGTTGGACTGGCCCTCGATGGTGACCTCCTGCCAGCTGATGCCCTGGACACCAGTGACCGCCCCGATGACAAAGCCCTCTATCTCGAGCACCGGGCCCTGCTCGATGTGGAGTTCCACGAATGCGTGGGGAGCCGCGGCGGGGCACGGCGTCGGGCCCGCGTAGCCGATGCGCAGGAGCTCGTCACCGACCCTGCTCCCGTCGATGCCGACCGTGCCGAGGACTTCCTCCACGCCGATCCCGCCGACGTAGGCGAGGGAGCCCATCATGTCCGGCGCGAAACGAGCGCCCTCCTCGTTCGTGAAGAAAGCGACCGCGAGCGGTCGTGGGGGAGTCCAGCCGCTCTCCTGGACGGTCTGGATGACCTCGAGACCGGCCAGGACACCGAGGTTCCCGTCGTACTTGCCCCCGGTCCTCACGGTGTCGATGTGCGAGCCGGTCATGACTGGGGCACCGTTGCCGATGTTCCACGTCCCGACGACGTTCCCCACCGCGTCGACGGTGACTTCCAGGCCCAGGTCGCGCATCCAGGACACGACCAGGTCGCGCCCGTCCCTGTCGGCATCAGTGAGGGCGAGCCGTGCGCAGCCGCCGCCGTCGATGGCGCCGATCTCCGCCAGGCTCATCAGACGGTCCATCAGACGCGCACCGTTGACCCTGAGGTCTGTCGGGTGCGTGGTCGTGGTCACGGGCAAAGTGTACGAAACGTAAAGACGAAGTCCTTGTCTTTGTTGGGTCCAGGGGAGCCCATCCGCTGGGTCTGCGGACCGGGTGGCATAGGGTTGGGCGATCCAAATGATTGACAGAAGCGTCCTGGCCCGTCGCCACAGGGAAGAACTCGACTTGTTCGCCTCCCGGCACCCGGCTTCCGGCGAACTGGCGCGGCAGGCGGGCAGGAACCTGGTCTCCGGCGTGCCGATGCCCTGGATGACGCGGTGGCCCGGCACCCACCCGCTCTTCGTCTCGGAGGCCAATGGCGGGCGATTCACCGATGCGGACGGACTCGAATACGTCGATTTCTGCCTCGGTGACACCGGGGCCATGACCGGCCACGGTCTCAGCCAGGTGGCCGACGCCCTGCACCACCGTGCGTCGCGGGGGATCACCACGATGCTCCCGAACGACGACTCCATCTGGGTTGCGGGGGAGCTCTCGCGGAGGTTCGGCCTGCCGAAGTGGCAGTTCGCCATGACCGCGACCGATGCCAACAGGTTCGTGCTGCGGTATGCCCGCGCGCTGACGGGCCGTCCCCGAATCGCGGTCATCGACTGGTGCTACCACGGGACCGTGGACGAGACACTCGCGGTGCTGGACGCAGACGGACGTGTCATCAGCAGACCGGGAGCGGTGGGCCCGGCCTTCGACCCCGCGCTCACCACCAGGGTCGTGCCGTTCAACGACATCGGGGCACTGGACGCCGCACTGGCCCACGGTGACGTCGCGTGCCTCCTGATGGAGCCCGCGTTGACGAACATCGGCATCGTCCTGCCCGAGGACGGCTACATGGAGTCGGTCCGCGAAGTCACGCGCAGGCACGGTGTCCTGTTGGTCATCGACGAGACGCACACGATCTGTGCAGGCCCGGGGGGCTGCACGCGCGAGTGGGGACTGGAACCAGACCTCTTCGTCATCGGAAAGCCCATCGCAGGGGGAATGCCCGCCGCGGTCTACGGCATGACGGCCGAGGTGGCGGCACGCCTCGAGACCCTCATGTCGGGCCATTCGGTCGATGTGTCGGGCGTGGGCGGCACGCTCACGGGAAATGCACTCGCGATGTCCGCCATACGGGCGACCCTCTCATCCACGCTGCGGGCCGAGGACTTCGGGGCGATGGTCCCGCTGGCCGAGGCATGGACACGGGGCGTTCGCGCCGGGTACGAGGCGCACGGACTCCCTTGGCATGTGCAGCGCCTGGGGTGCCGCGCCGAGTATTGGTTCTGCCCTCCGCCGAGGAACGGGGCACAGGCCGCGGCGGCGGGGGATGCCGACCTCGAGGCGTACATGCACCTCTTCGCGTTGAACAGGGGGATCCTCCTGACACCGTTCCACAACATGGCTCTCTTCTCGCCGTTCCACACGATGGCCGACGTGGACCTGCACTCCGGGGTGTTCGCCGCCTCCGTTGACTCGCTGGTGGGTTGATGACGCCCGGGCAGACGATGGGTGTCCTGGTGGTCGTGGCCGTGGCCGCAGCCGTCCAGAGAGTGTCTGGTTTCGGGTTCGGGCTGATCGTCGTGCCCCTCATGTCCCTGTTCATTTCCCCGCGGGATGCGGTGATCATCGCGACACTCCTCGCGATGGGGACCACCGCCAACCAGGCCTGGGCGGAGCGGAGTCACGCAGACACGGCGGTCGCCAACCGCTTGTTCGTGGGGGCATGCCTGGGCATGCCCGTGGGCCTGGCTGTGTTCGTGTTCGTCAGCGACTCCGTCCTCCGCGCCACGGTCGGAGCCGTGGTGATCGTTGCAGCGTTCCTTCTCGGCCGGGGACTCACGCTCCCTCATGCCTCGAGGCGCGACGAGTACCTGCTCGGCGCTGTCAGCGGGGTCCTCAACACATCGGTCTCCACGAACGGCCCGCCGCTCGTGTTCCTCCTGCAGGCCCGCGGGTACGAACCTGCCCGCTTCCGCGGGACGATCTCACGCGTCTTCGCTTACTCGAACGCAGTGTCCCTTGTCCTGTTCGTGGTGGCAGGGAAGGTGGAGAAGGGGCCGGCTGTCGTGGCGGCAGTCTGCCTGCCCGTCGTCGCGTTGGCCCAGTACGCGGGCTCGCGTGTCTCGCACCGCGTGCAGGGCGGGAGTTTCCGCGTGCTGGTTCTGTCGTTGCTTTATCTGTCCGGCGTCGCCGCGATCGTGGCGGCCGCGACGCACTGAGGACCGGACGCCCCTGGCGTCAGTGCCCGAACATCATCATCCATTGCTCGCGTGAACGCGGCCTGAACACGTAGTTGGTCTCGCGAATCTCGCCCATTGCCGCCGCAGGAGCCTCTGAGTACCTGTGTCCCGGCAGCACGATCGTCTCGTCGGGCAGTCCCGCGAGCATGCTGAGGCTCTCGTACATCATCGCGGGGTCGCTGCCCGGCAGGTCGGTCCGTCCGCAGCCCTCGAGAAAGAGGGTGTCGCCGGACACCAGACAACCGAGTGCGAGAAAGCACTGGCTGCCCGGTGTGTGCCCGGGGGTGTGGACGAGCGTGATGTCGATGCCGCCCACGGACACGACGTCGCCGGAGTCGTGTGCGACCAGGTCGTCCTCGCCGAGGCCCGTGGTGCGCGCGACCCACGGGACCTCGTTCCGGTTGACGTGCACGGGAACTGACACCCGCTCCAGGAGCGAGGCGACCCCCTCGATGGTGTGGCCCATCATCGAGCCGCCCACATGGTCGGCGTGGTAGTGGGTCGCCAGTACGCCGGTCACCCGCAGCCCGTCGGCCTCCACGATGTCGACCAGGTCGTGCACCGCGTAGGCCGGGTCCACCAGGACCGCCTCACCCGTTGCCCTGTCGCCGATTGCGTACACGAAGTTGACCATCTGGCGCGCCATGGGGTCGTCGACGGCCCAGTCCCGGCCGGAGAGGAGCTGGCGGAAGTACAGCCTGTCCTGTGGGGAGTCGCTCATCCGTAGCACAATAGGTCCGTGAAGGCAGACGAGACGTTGCGGGCGGGCGAGAGGGTCCTCGTCGGCACCTCCCTCATCACGGTGAGCGACGAGTTCGCATCCTCGTTGCGGCCGGGGGACAGGGTTCTTGGCGTGGAGTCCGGAGGACATCTGCGGCGGATCCCGGCAGAGGTGTCCGCGGTCGTTGACGATGCGCTGGGTGCGGCGTCAACGGCATTCGGTCTCATGTCCTCTGTGCCCCAGGCAGCCGTGACCCACTTCTACCGCAGTGCCGCCGACCTCCTCCGTGACGACACTGTGTTCTCGCGGGTGCAGAGTGCGAATGACCGTGACGTGGAGTCTGCCCGGTCGCGCGGCCGGAGCACCACGAGGTTGGTGCTGTCCGGTTCGATGAGGGCGGGCATGGTCGAGGCCCTCGAGATGTGGAGGGACGTCCCGGAAGGCGCCACGGAAATGTCGACCGTGACCCACGCCGGATGGGACGTCACGGAGCACCGCGCGCCGCTGGGTGTGATCGGGTTCGTCTTCGAGGGCCGCCCGAACGTCTTCGCCGACGCGACAGGCGTGCTGAGGGGCGGCAACACCGTCGTCTTCAGGATCGGCAGCGACGCACTCGGCACCGCACGGGCGCTGATGGCAGAAGTCGTGACTCCGGCTCTCGCGGAGGCAGGTCTTCCTGCCGGAGCTGTGTGCCTGCTCGACTCGGCCGAGCACGCAGCCGGTTGGGCGATGTTCGCCGATTCCCGGCTGTCGCTCGCGGTGGCGCGCGGGTCCGGGCCGGCTGTGGCGGAACTCGGCTCCATTGCGCGCCAGGCAGGTACGCCGGTGAGCCTGCACGGGACCGGTGGCGCGTGGATGATCGTCGGTGAGTCCGCGGATGCGGTACGGCTGGCGGCCGTCGTGGAGCACTCGCTGGACCGCAAGGTCTGCAACACGCTCAACGTCATTTGCCTGCCCGCCTCCCGTGCTGCCGAACTGGTGCCGCTCGTGGAGGAGGCCGCGGACAGGGCGGCCGCCCGGCGCGGGCTGC
The DNA here is from genome assembly GCA_964466765.1 of uncultured Bifidobacterium sp. Classification (GTDB taxonomy): domain Bacteria; phylum Actinomycetota; class Acidimicrobiia; order Acidimicrobiales; family Ilumatobacteraceae; genus UBA2093. The sequence continues at coordinate 6,404 of CAYXRQ010000003.1, forward strand.
GGGCGCGTGTCCATTCATCGGCGGCGGCACTCGGGCTCTTTCGCCACAGGGACCCCATCGAGGTGCGGCGTGCCGACGGCACAGTGCTGGAGCCGCGCGTGACCGAGGCTGACCGGGCGTCACTGGGCCACGAGTTCGAGTGGGAGGAGAACCCCGAGTTCCGCGTGGAGCTCGTCCACTCGATTGCCGAGGCAGTCAACCTCTTCAATGCGCACAGTCCCAGGTTCATCGTGTCCTGTGTCTCCCGTGACCCAGCAGACCACGACGCGGTCTGGTCCGGCTGTGACGCGCCCTTCGTCGGCGATGGCTTCACCCGGTGGGTCGACGGACAGTTCGCCCTGCTCCGCCCCGAGCTGGGCCTCAGCAACTGGCAATCCGGACGGCTCTTCGCGCGATCCGCGATCCTGAGCGGCGACTCGGGGTTCACGGTCAGGTTGAGGGTCCGCCAGTCGGACCCTGGCCTCCACCGCTGAGCGTCAGAACAACCGTGCCACCGCTGACAGGATCCGCGACTCCTTGCCGCTCCGTGACTCCACAGCATCCTGGACTCTCGTCAGGGCCAGGCCGGAGTTGATGCCGGCCCACCGCAGTGGCTCGGGCTCCCACCGCCGCGACCGATGGTCGTTCAGGGGCAGCGAGAGGACACTGCCGGGGCGCCCCGTGACACGGTGGGCGAGGATGCGCCCCGTCAGGTGGCTGAGCGCCACGCCGTCGCCGACGTATCCGCCTGCATGGTGCGCCCGGGTCCGTTCGTCGAAGTAGACACCCGCGTGCCAGTCGCGCGGCACGCCCAGGGGACCGCCCCACCTGTGTGTGACACGCACGCCGCGGGTCGCGGGGAACAACTGGTGCATGGTCTCCTCGATCTCGGCGTGCACCCGGTTGTTGGTGTCGTGGCGGGAGTGGATGTCGCTCGCGAACTTGTACGGCGCACCCCGGCCACCGAACACGATCCGTCCGTCCGCCGTGAGCTGGGCGTAGGTCACCATCAGGCGGCCGTCGGACAGGGTCTCCCGTCCCTTCCAGCCGATCTCGTCAAGGACGTCCCGGGGGAGCGGTTCCGTCGCCACCACGTACGAGTAGAGGGGTGCCGTCCTGCGGCGCGTCGCACGGGCGCGCGAGGCGTACGCCTCAGTCGCGACGACCACGTTGCGGGCCGTGGCAAAGACGAGTCCTGATTCTCCCTCCAGTTCGACGAAGCCATTGCCGAACCTCGCCGCCCTCGTTGCCCCGAAGACGCGCACACCACGGTCCACGAGCGACTGCACGAGCCCGTCCACGAGCCTGTAGGGGTTCAGCGCCGCACAGTGGGGCGTGTACATCGCTCCGGTCGCACCTCTGACACGGATGCGCTCCTCCAGTTCGTGCGGCCCGAGCCACATCACGTCCGCGGCCCCGACGAACCTGTGCCCCTCCGACACCTGGTGCCGCAGGCGCGACTCATGCGCCCCATTGGTGGCGACGGTCAAGCTTCCTCCCTTTGCCCACCCGCACTGGATGCCGAGGTCGGCCACGAACGTGCCGACATGGTCGACTGTGGCGAACATCTCCTCCTGCAGCTCGACTGCCGCGCCATTGCCGTGTCGTTCCGCAATGTCGGCGAGGTCCATGGGCAGCAGTGCCGAGCACCATCCGCCGTTGCGTCCGCTCGCCCCGTAACCGGGCTGGACGGCATCGACGACCACGACGTTCGCACCGGGCTCCAGTTCGAGGACGTGGTGGGCCGCCCAGAGTCCCGTGAACCCTGCTCCGACGACGAGGACATCGGCGTCCAGGTCGACCACGGGCGACGGGAAATGGAAGCGCCGGTTCGTGTCCCTCCACAGGGACTGCGGCCAGGCGTCACGCGCCTCCTCGTGCGTCGGGTCGATGCGTGACCTGATGCCTCTCATGGCGCCCCCGGTACCCCGTGGAGGACGTTGTCGATGAGGCGCACGTCGCCGAACCACACCGCGCAACTGATGACGGCCCGCGACGGTGGGCCCTCGGTCTCGACGAGGGTGTCCGGGTCCGCGACCGAGACGTACTCGACGCGGGCCCGCCCCGACTCACCCACGACAGAGAGGAACCCCTCCCTGGCACTGCGGGCATCCCCGCCGCACTCCAGTACTTCCCTCGCACGGAGGAGTCCGCGGTGGACAACGGGCGCCGCCGCCCGGTCCTCGGGCGACAGCCTGATGTTGCGACTGGACAATGCAAGTCCGTCCGGCTCGCGCACGGTGTCCACGGCGATGATCTCCACACTCATGTCCAGATCGCGCACCATGCGCCGCACCACCGCGACCTGCTGGTAGTCCTTCAGCCCGAAGACGGCGGTGTCCGGGTCACAAGCATTGAGGAGCTTGGCTACGACCGTGGCCACTCCGTCGAAGTGTCCGGGGCGGCCTGCTCCCTCCAGGGGTGCGGCGACTCCACGGACCGAGACGGTGGTATCGAAGCCCTCCGGGTACATCACAGAATCGTGGGGCGCGTAGACCACCGTCGCGCCGCTCGCAGCGGCAGCGGCGACGTCGGACGCCAGGTCCCGCGGGTACTTCTCGAAATCAGAGGCCACGTTGAACTGACGGGGATTCACGTACACGGACACGACCACCGTCTCGGCCGCCGCGGCGGCCGCGCGGATGAGCTCTCCGTGACCCTTGTGCAGTGCACCCATGGTGGGGACAAGGGCCACCCGGCAGCCGGCGGCGCGCCGCTCCCGTGCCAAAGAACGCAGTGCGCCTGGTTCGTGCACGATCAACAAGGTCCCACCACCGTCGGGCAGCCTCAGTCGAAACTGTGCTCGGCGTCGGGCCAGGCTCGCGCGCGGACGTCCTGTGCGTACTCCCTCACGGCCCCGACGGCAAGGGAATGCAGGTCGACATACGGCTTTGCGAAGCTCAGCTTGCGGGGTGACAGACCGAGCACGTCATGGAGCACCAGCACCTGGCCGTCGCATCCGGGCCCGGCTCCGATGCCGATCGTGGGTATGGACACCTTCCGCGATATCTCGGCAGCGAGGCCGGAGGGGACACCTTCGATGACGACGGCGAACGCCCCGGCCTGCTCGACCGCGTGAGCATCCTCGAGGAGGCGTTCCCGTGTGCCGGCACCTTCCCCGCTCGTTCGTCCCTGGATGCGGTTGCCCCCCATGCGGTGGTAACTCTGCGGGGTGAGGCCGATGTGCCCCATGACGGGGATGTCGGCCGCGGTGATGGCCGCAATGCGGTCCGCCATGTTGACGCCGCCCTCGAGCTTCACGCTCTCGGCACCGGCCTTCATCAGCCTGACAGCGGAGCGCACGGCTTCCTCGTTGCTCGCCTGGTACGAACCGAACGGCATGTCACCGACCACATGCGCCCTGGTTCGGGCGGACGCAACCATGCGTACGTGGTACTCCATCTCTTCGAGGGTCGCCGGCAGGGTGGTCCTCTGGCCGGCAAGCACAGTCGCCACGGAGTCACCCACGAGGATGATGTCGACTCCTGCCTCGTCGACGATCCCTGCGAAAGGCGCGTCGTAGGCCGTGATCATCGCGAGGGGAGTGTCGGGGTTCTTCGCCGCGAGGATCCGCGGGACCGTCATCTTGGTGCGCACCGTGCCTGACTGCTGCTCCACACCGTGAGGCTATTGGCGCGCAGTCGCGATACCGCGGGGTAGCAGGCTCGCTAGCGTGGTGCCATGCGGCGTCGTGCGGGTCTCCTCTGGGCGAGGCTGACCCAGGCGCTCGACAGTTGGGCGGCGATCGGGCCGGACGACCCGAGGGGACGCAAGTTCGGCTCGTTCGGTGAACGGAGCATCATCATGTGGCCCCCCGTCACGATCTTCAACGAGCAGTACATCCACATCGGGAGTCACACCATGATCGGGCCGGGAGTCGCTCTCTCTGCCGGGATGGTCCCCGGGCAGGAGTGCATCAGCGACCGTGTCGTGGTGATCGGTGACCGATGTCTCATCGGGAGGAACAGCGGCATAGTCGGTCACTTCTCGGTGGAGATCGGCAACGACGTGTGGACGGGTCACCACGTCTACGTGACCGACCAGAACCACGGGTACGAGGACCCGACACGACCCATCTCGCTCCAGACGCAACCCGAGCGGGCCGTCCGCATCGGCGACGGGTCATGGATCGGTCACGGTGCGGTGATCCTGCCCGGCGTGGCCATCGGCCGCCATGTCGTGGTGGGTGCGAACTCCGTCGTCACGTCCGACATCCCGGACTTCAGCGTGGCCGTGGGGTCACCGGCCCGTGTCATCAGACAGTTGAGGGACGGGAAGTGGGAGGACGTTCGTCAGGCCTGAAGGTCGCGCGGCGGCTGGCATGACTTCATCAGGTTCTCGCGCGAGAACTTGGCCAGCCTCTCGGAGATGGGCACACCCTCCTCGACGCTCTCGCCGAACTCCACGATCCGGCCCGACCTGAGGACCTCTGCGTAGTCCCTCCGGTCCTGGATGTACGTGCGGTAGTCGGCAATCCACTCGGGAACCAGTGCCTTGCCCTTGTCAGTTGCGGGAACGTCCTTCTCGATGGAGTCGACTGCCTCCTCGATGGTGTCCGTGGCGGCGTCGATGATGTCGGCCTTTCGGCGCAGCACGGCAGGGTCATCCGGGTCGATGCGCGTCAGGTCGGCAAGTCCCGCACGAGCCTGCTTGGCGGCCGCGCACGTGGCCTCGGAACGGGCCCCCCACGCGGGATCCCCGATCCGGTTCATGCTCTCCCTGGGGGCGAGGACGAACCCGTAGAACCACATCCACGCGATGAAGGCGAGACCGAGGACCTTCACGACGTTCCAGGCGCGCCTGTTCATCGCGCTTCCCCCGGTCGCCACGAGAAAGCGAGATGCAAGGCGGCCGCTGCAAGGCCGACGGCCGCGGCGAGCAGACCGACCTCTGGGCTTGTCGTCCACCCGAGCAGTTCATCCAGCGACGCAGCCCCAGGTCCGGCGACGGCCACTGCAGCGGACACTGCCGCGATCGATGCGCAGTACTCCCAGCCGCCGCCCGGGAGGAAGATGAAGAAACCCACCTTGAGATGGACGGTGACAATCGCGACGGACATCACCGCGATGATCGCAGCCGCCGCGAGCGGTGTCAGAAGTCCGGCAGCGAAGAGGGCACCGGCGACGATCTCCGTCCATGCAGCCGCTCGCGCCTGGAGAGCCGGGCGTCGCATGCCGATGGAACCGAACCACCCGGCCGTGCCCCCCAGCCCGCTCCGGATCTTGTTGACACCGTGGAGGAGCATGAACACCCCGAACACCGAACGGATGAGGAGTAGTGCGAGGTCTGTCCGGTTCATTGTCTCTTCCAGTGCCCCGAGGGGGCAGGTGCCACAATAGGCGGGTGGAGAGAGAGGCAGCTGACGGCACGTCCCAGCTGCGGCGTGGTTTCCGTCTCATCATGTCCCTCGTGAGGCTCCAGCCGGGTTCCTTCGCGATTGCGGTGTCGGGGGCGGCCGTGTTCGCCTTCTGCACGGCAGGGTCATCTCTCGGCGTCAGGTGGATGATCGACAACGTCGTCATCAAGCGGTTCGACGACGGCGAGGTGGCAGTCTCCGCTGTCGTCACAGCGTGCCTGATCATCGTGTCCATCGCTTTGCTCCGCGCTGTTGGGGTGGTGGTCCGCAGGACATTCGCGGGGAAGACGGAGTGGGGCGTCGCCGAGAGGCTCGCCACGCAGGTGGTGACCCGCTACTCGGAACAACCGGTCGCGTGGCACCGGCGCCACCAGACGGGTGACCTGGTGGCCAGGGCAGGAGTCGACGTCGAGGCGGCGGTCGCGGTCCTCGCTCCGCTCCCGTACGGCAGCTCGGTCGTGCTCCTTCTCGTGGTGAGTGCAACCGGTCTGGCGGTGCTCGATCCTGCCCTCGGAGCGGTCGCCGCGGTGGTGCTCCCCGTTCTCGTGCTCATGAATGTCGGCTACCAGAACCGCGTAGACAGGCATTTTGCGCGTGCACAGGAGGAGATGGGCCGGCTCTCGGAGGCAGCTCTCGAGAGCTTCGAGGCGGTGACAGTGGTCAAGGCGTTCGGTGCCGAGGACCGCGAGGCTGGCCGCCTCTCGGAGATCACCGGTCGGCTCAGGGACGCCCGCGTGAAGGCGATGCGCGCCCGCGCGACGTTCGAGATGATGCTCGACACCGTGCCCTCCGTCGGCAACCTTGCCCTCCTTGTCGTCGGGGCAGTGCGGGTGAGGGACGGTCACATCAGTGTGGGCGACCTCGCGGCGTCGATGTACCTCTTCACGTTGCTCGTGGTGCCGCTGCGGTTGATCGGGTACGTGTTCTCCGAGCTGCCCCACTCCTACGCAGGCTGGAGCCGGGTCAGACGCATCCTCGACGAGCCGCTCGTGGAGGACCCGCGTTCCTCCGTCCCGCGGGCGGCGGACGGGCCGGTCGTGAGGGCCGAAGGACTTGTGCTGAGGCACATCCTCGAGGTGGACGTGCTCCGTGACGTGACGTTCACCGTGGGAAGGGGAGAGATGACTGCCCTCGTCGGTGCGACAGGCTCGGGAAAGACGACCCTTCTCGAGGCGATCGCTGGCCTGGTGCCTGTCGCATCGGGCTCCTTGTCCGTCACCACCGGCACGGTGGCACTCGTCTTCCAGGAGGCCTTCCTGTTCTCCGAGTCGGTCCGGTTCAACCTCACGTTCGGTCGCGAAACGGACGAGCAGACGCTGGGCGAGGCCCTACGCGTCGCTGATGCAGAGTTCCTCCTCGAACTCGAGCACGGCCTCGACACGTCGCTCGGCGAGCGCGGCGTCAGTCTGTCGGGCGGCCAGCGCCAACGCCTCGCCCTCGCACGCGCCCTTGTTACGAGGCCGACGCTGCTTCTGCTGGACGACACCACGTCCGCCCTCGACCCGGCCACGGAAGTGAGGGTGTTGAACAATCTCGCGTCAACGGACCTCGTGGGGACCACCCTGATGGTCGCCTCGCGGCCCTCGGCAGTGGCTCTCGCCGACAGCGTTCTCTACATCGACCCCCAGAGATGCGTTCTCTCGGGCTCGCACCGGGAACTCGGCGAACGCGACACCGGCTACCGCGAGCTCGTGGAGGCCTTCGAGGACGCACGACGCGGGGAAGGGGCGGGGTCGTGAGCGAGCCATCCGTCTCCCGCGGGGCGCTCGGCGTGATCGGCCGGAGCGTCGAAATAGCACCCGCTCTCAGGTCGGGTTTCATCGCAACCTTCGGTCTCGCGGCAGTGGGAGCCGGTGCACGGGTCGCAGTGCCCGTGCTCCTCCAGATGGCCATCGACAACGGCGTGCGCGACGGCACCGTGAAAGTGGATTACGTGGTGCGCCTTGCCCTCGTCGGGGCTCTCATGGTGCTCGTGACGAGCGGATGCCAGCGTGCGGCAGTGGTGCGCCTCGGTCTCCGGAGCGAGGCCGCCCTGTACGAGCTGCGCGTGCGTCTGTTCTCGCACATCCACCGGCTGAGTCTCGCCGACCACAACGAGGAGAAGCGCGGTGCCCTCGTGAGCAGGGTCACGAGCGACATTGAGACGCTCCAGCAGTTCTTCAGTTGGGGGGCACTCGCGTTCCTGCTCGACGGCACCCTGATGGTCGTGGTCGCAGTGGTGATGGTCGCCTACGACTGGATGCTGAGCGTCGTGGCGATCGTCATTGCCATGCCCCTCGCGTTCGTGCTCCGCTCGGTTCAGCGCAGGCTCGTCAATGCATGGACGGAAACACGCGAGGTGAATGCCGAGGTCATCGGTGCCGTCGGCGAGATGACCGCGGGAGCCGAGACGTTGCACGCGTACGGCGTCCCGGCCCTCCCCGTGACCAGGATCGGCGGGTTGCTCCGCGAACGCACGCGCAAGTTCGTCAGGGCCTCGGTCATAGGGGCGTTCCTCTTCCCGTCGGGCGAGCTGTTCAGCGTCCTCTGCGTCAGCGGGGTCGTCGCCGTGGCGGTCGCACGCGGGCCTGCCTCCGGGCTCACGTCGGGCGCGGTCGTCGGCTTCATCTTCCTGACGTACAGGTTCCTCGAGCCCGTCGCCGAGTTCACGGAGGTGTTCGACCAGACGCAGAGCGCGGTCGCCAGCCTGAGACGCGTCGTGGGGGTGCTGGACACCCCCGTGGGCCCGCCGCAGCACCCCGAGCCCGTGCGCATCCCCGACGGTCCCGTCGGGGTCGACCTGCGGCACGTGACGTTCGCGTACCGCAGCCGCTCGAAGGACGCCGACGACGAGACAGTGCTGCACGACGTGTCGCTCCACATCCCGCCGGGCCAGCTCGTCGCAGTCGTCGGGCGGACGGGCTCGGGCAAGACGACGCTCGGCCGGTTGGTGGCGCGCTTCGCAGATCCTGTCTCCGGAGTGGTACTCCTCGGTGGCGTGGACGCGCGGCGCATCCCCAACGACCATCTGCGTGGACGGCTCATGGTCGTGCCCCAAGAACCGTTCCTCTTCGACGAGTCCGTGCTCCACAACCTCCGGTACTCGCGGCCTGCGGCGACGGAAGAGGAATGCCTCGAGGCAATGGCGAGTCTCGGCCTCGACGAGTGGGTCGCATCGCTCCCGGAGGGCCTCGCGACGAGGGTCGGGCAACGCGGTTCGGCTCTCAGCGCAGGGGAGCGACAGCTGGTGGCGCTGGGCCGCGCAGCCATCGCTGACCCGGACGTGCTGATACTCGACGAGGCGACATCCTCCGTCGATGCGCTCACGGAGGTCCGCATCGCGCGTGCACTCGAGAAGCTCTCCGAGGGCCGCACCACGATCGCGATCGCCCATCGGTTGTCGACGGCGGCGCGCGCGGACAGGGTGGTCGTGATGGAGACGGGCAGGGTCGTGGAGGACGGCACGCACCGCGAGTTGGTCGATGCAGGCGGGCTCTACAGTTCCATGTACGGCGCATGGGTGGCCGCAACGAGCATGGAGGGCACATTGTGAGAAGGGTCCTTGCTGTCGTGCTCTCTCTCGCCCCACTGGCAGCCTGTTCGGGCCCCGTCCCGGACGCAATGTGCGGCGGGAGGGTGTCAATTCCCGAGTTCGCGCTGCAGTTCGGGCAGGGTCTCGCCAACTTCGGCGACGATGAGACCGTCACACTGGAGGCCGACAGTCTCTCGGTTCTCGACGTGCTGCTCGCCGCGCGTGATGTTGCCGGGGAGGCCGGTCAGGCGGCATCTGAGCTCTCCACGTCCGTCGCGGACTTCGTGGCGGCGATGAACTCGCGGGACTGGTCCATCAGTGCGGCCCTCGATGACGAGGAGACCCTGCGTCGCGCCGATGTCCTCGGGTCGGAGGACTCGCTCCGTCTCGCGAACACGGTCGAGGCCGCGGTCATCGAGAGGTGCGGGGCAGTGCCGACCGCTGCTCCGCCCGCGATGACCGCGGAGACCTTGCCGCTCCCGGCCGTGCCTACACCCACCGACACCGACCCACCCGCCGCGCCACCCGACAACGCGCAAGAACAGCGTGCGACAGGAACCATGGTGGGCACGATGTTTGGGCTCGTGCTCTCGCCCGACCAGGTCGCCTGTGTCGGCCGGGAGCTCGACGGTGTTGTCGACGCGACCCAGGCGCTCTCGGGCCCGGGCCAGTACGCGGCACAGTTCCAGGCTGCGTTCGATGCGTGCGGGGTCGACTTCACCGTGCCGGCCGACTGAGAGAATGGGCCTGGAATGAACATCGAGAGCATCTACGAGATCGTCCTCGTCAGGCACGCCGAGCCCGAATGGGTCCGTGACGGCCTCAACATCGACGAGCCGCCGCTGACCGAACGCGGCAGGGCCCAGGCTGAGCTGCTCGCGGACCGGCTCGGGTCAGAGACCTTCGATGAAGTCCTCGTCTCGCCGCTCCTGCGCACGCGGCAGACTGCCGAGCCGCTCCTGTCGGCACTGGGCCGCGAACTCCGGATCGAGCCGTGGCTCGAGGAGATCCGCAACCCCATCTGGCACGGCACGCCCGTGGAAAAGGCCGCAGAGGCATGGAGGGAGATGAAACGTCTCCCGTCCGCGGAGCGCTGGTCGGGGCTCGAGGGTGGCGAGAGCGTGACGGACTTCGTGCAGCGCATCAATATCGGCTGCTCTCTCTTCCTCGAGGAGAGAGGGATCCGCCGCGCTGACACGGACCTGCCTGTGTGGACCCTGCACGAGTCCTTCGTGCGCCACCGCAAGGTCTGCCTCGTCGCCCACGCGGGGACCGGCAGCGTCTCGCTCTGCCACATGCTCGGTCTCCAGCCCACACCGTGGGAATGGGAGCGGTTCGTCATCGGGCATGCGTCCGTCAGCAGGGTCCAGCTCTTCGAGATAGGGGACGGCGCCACCTTCTCCATGGTCAGGCTCTCGGACAACGAGCACCTGCCCGAGGGTCTCCGCACCTACTGAGCCGTCCCCCCGCTGACCTAGTCTTCGGGCATGAGTGACGAGACGTTGAATCCTGACGCACTGAAGATGATGTCCTTCACGGTCTTCAGCAAGCTGGAGGGCGCGGTGACCGCGGGGATGATCCATCTCGGGGACCAACTGGGTCTGTACCGCGAGCTGGCTGCGGCCGGGTCACCCATGGCTGTCGGCGACCTGGCGGCGCGCTGCGGCCTCCACGAGAGGTGGGTCCGGGAGTGGGCGAGCAACCAGGTCGCGGCGCGCATCGTGAGCTGCGACGACATGTCGGATGGCGACCTTCCGCTGTACCTCACGGCGGAGGCCAAGTGCGTCCTTGCCAGGCCCGCCCACCCTGCATTCGGCATGGGGATGTTCCACCGACTGCCGCAGACCATGAATGCACTGCGCGAGATGCCATCGAGTTTCTCCACGGGCCTCGGGCACGACTACGACTCCCACGGTCCCGAGGGTGCCGTCGGGATCGAGCGCAGCTTCGAACCGTGGAACCAGAACTTCCTCGTGCCGGTGGTGCTGCCGATGCTGGACGGCGTCGTGCAGAAACTGGAGCGCGGCTGCAGGGCCGTTGACATCGGCTGCGGGGCAGGAGGAGCAGCCATCCTGATGGCGCGCACGTTCCCCAGGTCCGAGTTCGTGGGGTACGACATCTCCCGTCACGCCCTCGCGCGGGCCGAGGAGAAGAAGGCGGAGGCCGGTGTCTCGAACGTGACCTTCCTCGACCCGCGGGAGTCACCCCTCCCGTCTGACGGGTCGGCAGACGTGGTCTTCACGTTCGACTGCATCCACGACATGACCCATCCTGCGGAGATGATGAGAACGATCAGGTCCTGCATCAAGGATGACGGCACCTGGCTGCTCGTCGACATCAAGGCACTCGACACCCTGGAGCAGAACGTGGCGCGCAACCCCATGGCGTCCCTGCTGTACGGGATCAGCGTGCTGAGCTGCATGTCGTCGGCAATGTCAGCCCCCGATGGAGCCGGTCTCGGCACTCTCGGTCTCCCGGAGAGCAAGGCACGCTCCATGGCGTCCGACGCAGGGTTCTCACGGTTCCGCCGGATGGACGTGGACCACTCTGTGAACGCCTTCTACGAGGTCAGGCCCTGAGGGCCTGCCCGCGCACTGGATCGGGTGCGCGGGCAGGAGCGTGAGCGAGGAACGACCGGATCAGAGCCGTTCGTCGCCGCAGCGTGCTCAGGGGGCCGGGACGGGCAGCGGCGCCGTCACGTGGCAGGCGTCGACAGCCTTCACGATGGGGTACGGGTTGATGGCCTCGCCACCGCGGGGGTGCACCTCGAAGTGGAGGTGGGGGGTGTTCGTGGCGCCCGACTTGCCGTTGTAGCCGATGACCTGGCCGGCCTTGACGGTGGTGCCGACCGCAATGCCGTCGGCGATCCGCTGGAAGTGCCCGTAGAAGAAGTACGTGCCGTCGGCGGTCGTGAGACGCACCCCGTTGCCGGCGAGCTTGTCGGAGGCGCTGGAGTACGTCTTGGTGATCGTGCCGTCGGCGACGGCGTAGATGAGCTTGCCCTCGGGGGCGATGATGTCGACACCGAGGTGCAGGCGGCCGCCGCCTCGGGGGGCGTGCCAGGTGTCCTCGAAGTTGCAGGCACCCTGTGCGGGGAAGACCGCGATGCTGACGGCGGGAGCCTCGACCAGGCCGAGCTTGAGCGCAGTGGCGTAGTCGGCCTGGCCGGTGACGGCGAGACCGTTCGCGGCCTGGTACGTGCGGAGGGCGACCGTGGTCGCGACGCCGAAGACACCGTCGACACCGCCCTTCACAGTGATACCCGCGTTCACGAGTGCCTGCTGCACGGCGACGACGGCAGAGGACTTCTGCCCGCGGCGCGGGAGCGACCCTGCCGTGAGCGGAGCGGCGCTCGCGGACTTGGCGACGGGGGCAGGGGCGGGGGCAGCCTCGGGGGCGACGAGACCGAGTGCACGGGCGGTGACGGCATCGAGCAGCCCCGACGTCGTGAGGCCACGCGCGGCCTGGAACTCGGCGATCGTGGCCGTGGTGCCGGAGCCGAACGAACCGTCGATGCCGCCGCGGACCTGCAGACCGGCAGCCGCGAGCGCCTTCTGCAGGGTGACGACGGTGTCGCCCTTGTTGCCGCGGACCGGGAGGTTGTCCGGGGTGAAGGGGAAAGCCGGGGCGGGTGCGGCGGGAGCCACGGTCGTGGTCGGTGCGACCGTCGTGGGCGTCGCTGTGGTGGAGGGTGACGCCGGGGCTGTGGTCGTGGTCGACCCGTTCGCCAGCTTCAGCACGCGTGCGGTGGGGGCATCCACCACCCCGGTGACCTTGAGCCCGACGACCTTCTGGAAGGTGCGGAGAACGGTGCGGGTGCGGGCGTCGAAGTTCCCCGTGGCGCCGCCCTGCAGCGTGAAGCCGTTCCGCATGATGGCCTCCTGGAGAGCCTTGACGGCCGGACCGGACTCACCGAACCGCGGCATCCCGGGGGCGGTCTTGGCCCCGCTCGACTGGGCCTGCACCGTCGCGGCCGAGGCCGTGCCGGCGGGGGCGAGGGACACAGCCAGTGTGCTCCCGACGATGGAGGCGGCGATCCCGATGATGATGTGCTGTGAGTTGCGGCGCATGTCCTGCTCCCTTGTTGATCCGCAGAAGGGATCGGCAGGCCTGGGCAGAACTTGAGGAATTTCTCACGGAAAATGTTCCAGTGACCACTCTCGGTGACGAATGTGGTGGGATGAACACCCGCTGTGAGGACTCTGGGGCCCCGAGGCGGACGTCCTGGGTCGCCCAGAGGCCACCAAGACCAGGTCTGGGTCGGTCGGGGTCGGGGTGGGACACTGGGAGGGGTCGGAAAAGACGGCGAGAGGGGCAGCAAATGGCGAGATTGACGGACCTGTCGAGGTCGGTGGCGGGCGCACGGGTGGTCGTGACCGGGTCCGCCAGCGGGATGGGACGGGCGACGGCACACCTGTTCGCCGACGAGGGTGCGTGTGTCGTTGTCACCGATGTGACGCCTGATGGCGTGTCCCGCGTGGTCGGCGAGATCGAGGCTGTCCACGGAACCGGGCGGGCAGTGGGGGTCACCGCGGACGTGTCAGTCGCCGAGGACCGGGCGCGGGTCGTCCAGGCATGCGTCGACGCGTTCGGCGGGCTCGACGTCCTCGTGAACAACGCGGGCATCAGCCGGATCTCATCGGTCTTCAGCGATGACGCAACCTTCGAGACGAACTGGGATGCCACCCTCGCGGTGAACCTGAGTGCGCACGCGCACCTCATCCGCGCGGCACTGCCACACCTGCTGTCGGCCCCTCACGGCGGCCGAGTCGTCAACATCGCATCAACGGAGGCAATCGTCGCGACGGGTGGCCTCGCCGCCTACACGGCATCGAAGCATGGGGTTGTCGGCTTGACCAAGAGCTTCGCGGTCGAGCTCGGCGGGAGGAACGTGACGGTGAACGCCGTCTGTCCCGGTCCGATCGACACTGGGATGACGGCGGGGGTGCCGGAGGACAAGAGGGAGAAGTACGTGCGCCGGAAGGTCCCCCTGCGCCGCTACGGGGCCCCCGAGGAAGTCGCCCACATGACGGTGAGCCTCGCCATGCCCGCGATGCGTTTCATGACGGGCTCAGTGGTCGTGGTCGACGGGGGTCTCGTCGTCAACCACTGACGGGACCGGGTTCAGGCCGCGCCGTCTGCGAGCCCTGTGAAACCGGATGGCTCGTGCTGGCCAAGGACGAGAGTCTCGAGGATGCCGGTGCCCGTGCTCGTCCCACCGGGTCTGGTGCATGTCACACGCGAGAGCGTCTGCACATGGATGTGGTGGAGGTCCATCGGGTCGTCCACGGGGAGCCTGAACCTGTCCCCGCCGACGGCACTCTCGCCCTTCCATGCGCCGTGGGTCCATTCGGGGTGCATGTAGCCGAGCCCGAACATCTGGAAGTGCCTGATCGGCTCGAACTCGAGGACGACCTCCTCGTCCTTCAGTCCGTACCGCAGCGTGAACGACTGCATGTGCCTCGTGCCTGGCGTCCATGTCACGTCGTAGCTCACTGACCACGCCGGGGAGATCGCGTCCCGTCCAGTGAGAAGTGCGCCGGAGTGGTGCCAGCGCTCGCCGTCCGCGTACTCGTTGATGTCGAACATCGTCCCGAATCCGTCGAAGCACACGGGAGCCCACAGCCAGAAGAACTGCGGCGCGGTCACCACCGGGGCACCCAGGGCGATGCGTTCCCCGACTCCGCGCACGCCCCATGACCTGTCGCGGGACCCCATGACCCTCTCCGGCTGGATGTCCTCACGGACACCGTCGACCTCGATCCATCCGCTCCAGCGGCCGAGCTGTGTCAGCCGTGTGTACCGCATCGTCTCGCGGACACCTGCGCGCTGCTCGAACACGGGCTCCTCGAACGGCTGGGAAGTGGCCGACATCGTCAGCTCGGCGCGCAGTCCGTGCTCGGGTGCGTCCACCGTGATCCTGTGCGTCTGCAGGGGCTCGAGTATCTCCACCGAGACCGGTCCGACCGAGGTGCACCTCATCCGGTCCGGGTGTGCGCGTGCACTCGCGTGGACGTTCACCTGCTCACCGCCCCGGATGACGGAGAAGGACGCGTCCATCACGTGCCTGTTCGGGTACAGGCCCATCGCCAGCGCGAAGAACGTGTTGCCCGTCGAGTCATAGCCGTTGAAGAAGTAGCGGTCGTAGTGGTTCGGGTCGCCCGATGCCGTGTGGGCGACAGGAAGGTGGCTCTGGTGGACCGGCCAGTCATCGAACGAGGTGATCATGAGTGTGACGGTAGTCATTGTCCCTCGCACGGGCGCCATCGGCGCCGGACGGCACTCCTGCGTACAGTTGGGCCGTGCGTCCCCGCGTCCGTCCCGAGCGTTACTCGCAGGTCGCGGCCGCCGCGCTGGCGCTCCTGTGCATCATTGTCCTCTCGGGATCCATGGTGCGCCTGACCGGTTCGGGTCTGGGCTGCGATGACTGGCCGAACTGCAACTCGCAGAAGTTCGTCGATGTGTCGTCGACCCACGCGGCGATCGAGCAACTGAACCGGCTCTTCACCGGACTCGTCAGTCTCAGCGTCGTACTCGCCGTCCTCATGGCCTACTTCCGCGTCCCGAGACGCAGGGATCTCGTGCTCCTCGCGTGGAGCCTCGTTGCGGGCGTGGCGGCGCAGGTCATCATCGGCGGAATCGTGGTGCTCACCGGCCTGCACCCCCTGTGGAACATGGCCCACTTTCTCGTCTCGATGGTCCTCGTGACGTGCGCGTACCTCCTGGAGCGCTCGTCACGACTCGGCTCCGTCGCGCGGACCTGGCGCACGGTCCCGCAGGGGCTCCGCCGTGTGCATGCGACCCTGCTGTGCGTCGCCGCGATCGCGATCACCACAGGCACCGTCGTGACCGCGACCGGCCCCCACGCCGGGGACGAGAACGCGCAGCGTCTTGGCTTCGAACTGCGTGACGTGGCCCGGGTCCACAGCAGCAGCGTCATCATCTGTGTCGCCCTCCTCGCGTGGCTCATGTGGCACACGGCCCGCACGGATGGGAGGGACGCCGCCTCGCTCCGCCAGTCCCTGGGCATGTTTGCCTTCGTTGCCATCCTTCAGGGAGCAATCGGCTATGCGCAGTACTTCACCGGGGTTCCCGTCCTGCTGGTGGGTCTCCACATCGCAGGGGCGACGGCCTTCTGGCTGGCGGCGTGCAACGTCGCGTTCGCCCCGCGTCCTGACGAGGTGCTGCCCGTCAGTCCAGTTCGGTGACCAGGTCGTACAGGTGGTGGCAATCGTTCAGCGTGAGCAGGCTGACGGTTCCGTCGATCCGCACCGTGGTGATGCTCGTGTTCTCGACCATCATCCACAGTGAGCGGTGCGTGCCCAGTGCGTGGGCAAGGTAGGCGTTGATTGCCCCGCCGTGGCAGACGACTGCGATGCACCCTCCGGCGTGCCGCTCCGCAAGGCGCGCCACGCGCCCTGCGATGCGGGCCCGGAACTCGTCGTCCGTCTCGGCGTTCGGAATGCCGTCCCACCTGCCCGTGGCGGCCCACTCGAGGAACTTGCCGTCCCTGGCCGCGGCCCTGCGCCTGAACTCGCCGTTCGACCAGTCACCGAGACGGATCTCCTCGAGGTCCTCGTGGACCACCACGTCGAGCCCGTGATGGATCGCGACCTGCCAGGCAGTGTCGTGGGCGCGCTTCAGGTGACTGGAGTACACCGCGTCGACACGGGCGTTCTTCAGGCGATGTCCCAGGGCCATGGCCTGTCGTTCGCCCTCGATGTGCAGCGGGGGATCGGCACTCTCGGGGGAGCCGGGAACGATGTCGGCCGACCGTCCGTGGCGGATGAGCATGATCCTGCACCCGTCACTGATCCCTCCGTGGAGGGTGGGCTGGGCGACTGCCGTGGAGTCCGGCCCCTGGCTGGTGTCTGCGTCGGTCACGGTTGCTAGTTTGCCCGCATGAGCACGTCACAAGAGGTTCTCCTCGAGATTTCCGACCGCATCGCCACCATCACGCTCAATGCGCCCGAACGCATGAACACGATCTCGGGCCCGATGCTTGACCAGCTGTCGGAGCGCCTCCTCGAGGCGGACCGCGACCCCGAAGTCCGCTGCATCATCCTCACGGGAGCCGGCAAGGCCTTCTGCGCGGGGCTGGACATGGCGGCACAGGCGGGGAAGGGCAAGTCGCTGGGGGTTCTGGACAATCCCGGCTCCAACATGGCCGAGTTCGACCTCCGCAACGCACCTCCCGTGGTGCTGCACAACATCGACACGCCCGTCATCTGTGCGCTCAACGGCGGCGCGGCCGGTTACGGGCTCGACATCGCGCTCGGGTGCGACATCCGCATCGCGGCAACGACAGCGAAGATGGCG
>CAYXRQ010000004.1:0-9597 GCA_964466765.1 uncultured Bifidobacterium sp.
GTCGCGCAGTGCCGCGTCGTCCGACTCCACGTCCTGTGCGGTGATCTCCGAGTAGGTCACGTCGACCCGCTCGACGTCGGCGATGCCCATGGCGGCCTTGGTGGCCTGGATGTTGCGCTGGATGTACGGGAGCTCGCGGGTGCTGACGTTCGGCTGCACCACGAAGCGCTGCACGAGCGCCGGGTACACGGTGCCGGCGACGACTGCCACGACCACCCACAGCCCCACCGCGAGGACGGGCAGGCGCCACCCGCGCTGGCGGACGTTCCACAGCAGCAGCAGCGTGACGGCGAGCGAGACGAGGATCATCAGGTTGGTCGCGGGCAGCTGGGCGTTCACGTCCGTGTACAGCGCGCCGCGCACGACGCCACGGGTGGAACCCGTCAGCTCGTACCGCGAGAGCCAGTAGTCAGCCGCGCGCAGCAACGTGCCGCCCGCGAGCAGCACCGAGATGTGCACCTTCGCCTGCGGCGAGACGCGCTGGACCCTGTCCTGGGGCCGGATGCTGCCGTTGAGGAAGTGGAACGCGACGGAGATCAGCGTGACGAGGACGAGGGCACCGAATGCCCACGCCACGACGAACTGGGCGAACGGCAGGCGGAACACGTAGAAGCCGACGTTGGCCTTGAAGAGCGGGTCTCCCACGGAGAACGCCTGGCGGTTGCGGAACATCAGCCACTCCTGCCACTGCGCCGACGCCGGGAGTCCGAGCATGAGGCCGATGAGCAGCGCTATCGCGATGCGCAGCTTGCCGCGGTGGTTCTTGGTGGCGTTGCGGACGCGCATCACCGCCTGGTCCTCGGGTGTGTTCGGCAGGGTCAGCGGGGCGAGCCTGTCGGCAAGCAGCAGGTTGACCCACAGGAACGCGGCACAACCGAGCGTGAAGATGGCCGCCAGTTCAGCCTTGCTGCGCAGGATGCCCCAGTAGACGTCCGAGTAGCCCACGCTGTCGAACCACAGGATGTTGACCCAGAAGGAGGAGAGGCTGCGGGCGCTGAACAGCAGGAGCAGCACCGCGGCGATCACCACCGACACGATGATGCGGCCCTTGCTCGGCCTTCTGAACTCGGGGAATCGGAACCCGGGCACCCCGGGTTGACGCGGGGGAACGTCCCTGTTGCTGCTCACGCGGGGGAACGCTAGTGCGATGCGGGGCCGATGAGGCATCGACAGCCCGTGTGGGCCATCGGATGCATGTCACCCGTGGGGAACTGCTCCCCCTTGGTGACGGCGCCGGCGAGCGAGTTGTCCGCACAGTCGCCGCAGCAGGCGGATTCCGCATCCACCATCCAGTGAATCGCGGTCGAGGGCTCGAGCGAGAGGTACGCACCGGCGTTGAACGCCGCGCACGCCACGTCGTCCACGTGCTCGTCGATCCCGGTCATCTTCCACTTGCGGTAGACGTCGCGCATCAGCCCGGCGAGCACCTGGCGGTCATCCTCTGCCTCGCCGATGGCGATGCGGGCATCCTCGCGGAACATCGCGACGAGTCCCGCCAGGACCGCCGACGTGACCTCCGAACCGACAGCCTTCTGCGTCACCCGCTTCGAGGTGCCGCGCGCGTCCTTCATCGACTTCGCGCCCGCCGAGGCGGCCGCCATTGCGTCCTCGGAAACTGCAGTGGCGTAACGCTTCGCCTGCTCGTCGGCAGTGCCGAGGATGGCGTCGATCTCCAGAGACGAGCGCTTGTTGCGCAGGTGCTCGAGCACGTTGTTCTGTTCGTCGGCGAGGACGCGCTTGAACTTGCGCGCGATCTGCGACACGACCGGGGCGACTGCCTCGTCCCGTGCGGAGAACCGGGCCGGGTCGACGACCGGCGTGAACTTGGCGGGCTTCCCGGCCTTCTTCTCGGTCTGCTTCTTCTCTGCGGGCTTCTTCGCGGCGGGCTTCTTCGCCGCCGCGTCAACGGATGCGGTCTTCGACTCCGGTTCGGCTGCAGGTGCGGGGGCAGACGCCTTGGCGACCTCCTCCGTGCTGCCCGCACGGAGCTTGGCGAAGATGTCGTCGACCTTGGCGTCCTTCCTCGGCGCGGCGCTGACGGGGTGGTCGGACTTCGGCTGCGGCGCCTCCTCGACCTCGGGCACGCGCACCGGACGGCGGTCGAACAGGGAGACCACGTTCGTGGTCGGGGCGTCGTCGGCATCTGCGGACTGTGTGTCCTCCGGAACGTCCTCCACAGGTGCCACGGGCACGTGGATGTCGTCGGCAACGTGCGACGGGGCTTCTGTCGCGTCCTCGACGTGGTCGATGACCTCGACGTGCTCCACGATCTCGATGTCCTCGATGGGGTCGACAACTTCGATCTCGTCCGCAGAATCATGGATTTCCGTCCCGCCAACGGCTGGCCCGTCGAGGGGGATGTCGAATGCAGTCGCATCCGCCACCAGTGCCTCGGCCTCCTCGACCGCACTGCGCGCCTCGCGCTCGGCCTCCTCGGCGGCAACGTGGTCGTACGCGGTGACCGAGGGGTGCTGGGGGTTCACGATGGGGATGGGGCCGGTGGTGGGGGCCAGGTTCACCAGCGTCTCCGGCTCGTCGTGCGCCTCGTGCAGCTCGTTCAGCACGCTCTCCGACGCGACGCGCGCGCGCTCGAACGCGTTCAGCAGGCGGTCACGCCCGTGCAGCAACTGCTCGATCTGCGCGCGGGCCGCGTCACGGCGGCGCGACAGTTCGGACAGGACCTTCTCGCGGTACTCGCGGGCCTCGTTGACCATGTCACGGCCCTGCTGCTTGGCCATCTCGATCTCGGCCTCTGCATCCGCGGCGGCGTCGTCACGGATGCGCTGTGCCTCGGACACCGCCGACTCACGGATGCGCGCTGCGTCCTCTGCTGCGTCCTTCACAAGGCGGGTGGCTGATTCCTCGGCACGCTCGCGGATCTGGGTGCTCGCGTCGCGGGCAACGGTCAGGACGCGGGCGGCCTCCTCGCCGAGGAGAGTGGTGACGGTCTCTTCATCCAGGCGACCGGGCCCGGACAGCCCGCGCGTCTGCATCGAGCGCATCTCCGCCTCGAGGAACCGTTCGCGCTCCTGGAGCCGGGCCAGTTCGGCCGCGACCATGCGCAGGAAGTCGCGCACCTCCCCCTGGTCGAACCCGCGACGGGCGACCGGGAACGCCGCGGCGCCCACTGCGGACGGCGACGAGGGGTCGGGACGGGAGAAAGAGATAGCCATTGGGCGTCAAGAGTAGGGCTGTGGATAACCCGAATGGTGGCATTCCGCTGTTGGCGGCCCGGCCTTCAGTGCCGGGGGACCCCGGGGTCAGGTGCTCACGAACGGGGCAGCGGGTCCCCGCCGTTCGCGGCGAGGGCCTGGAGGGCCTCCTGCAGCGTGGCCACCGGGACGATCGTGACGCCGCGTCCGGCGGCCGAGCGAGCCGCCGACAGTTCCTCTGCGGACTGACCCGCGGGCACGAGGAAGAGGGTGACCCCCGCGTCGCGCACGGCGACCGCCTTCTGCCTCAGTGCGCCGATCGCGCCGACCTTCTCGTCCGGGGACATCGTTCCGGTGGCGGCGACCTTGCCGCGGCCCATCAGGTTGCCCTCCGTGAGGTCGTCGATCAGGCCGAGCGTGAACGCGAGCCCCGCGGACGGACCGCCGATGTCGGCGGTGGAGATGGCCACGTCGAAGGGGAGCTCCACGGTGCGGGTGTCGGCGGGGATGATGCCGATGATCGCGCGTGACGGGTCGTCGGGGTTCGCCATCAGGACCACACGACGCTCCTCGCGGGCCGATTCGTCGTCAGGGTCCTTGCCGTGGGGCACGACCGTCAGCACGACCTCCTCGCCCACCTTGCGGTCCTTCATCTCGGCAGCGAGCTCGGTGAGGGTCGGGACCTCCGCGCCGTCGAAGCGCTCGATCGTGTCGCCCACCTTCAGGACGCGGCAGGCAGACTTCGCGGCAGGCTGCTCCGAGCAGACCAGTTCGTTCACGATGATCTTCCCGTCGGTGAACCGTGCGTCGAGCCCGATCCTCTTCATCGCCACGTACTCAGCCACCTGCTTGGCCCCGAACATCGACTGGAAACCCAGCTGGCGCGATGTCGCGGGAGTCTGGCTGCCGAAGTGCTCCTCGTAGGTGTCCACCTGCACGTGCGGGTCGATCCAGCCGAGCACCGCATCGAGCGCGGAGAGCTGGCCGCCGAAGGCCGTGACGAAGCGGATGCTGTTCTCCGCAGGGTGACGCTGCGGCGGGTCTGATTCCTTGCCCTCCGGCACCTCGAAGGAGATGCGCGGGCTCACCGCCATCGCCTCCCCCGGCGCGACCTCCCACCTCTGGACACGCACGGTCGCCATCACGAGGACCACCGCGAGGACGAGCCACGAGACGGTGATCATGGAGACCGCGGCCGCGGACCTGGTCTGCTTGCCCCGGTCCGTTGCGGGCAGGACCGGCGGCGGCAGGGGTACGCTCCCCTCTGTCATGTTCTCTTCGCTGGATGTCATCTCGTCGCTGTTCGTCTCGTCGCCGGTCGTGGGGTCACACGGTGTACTTGCCACATCGACGAGCGGCACGACCGTGCGGGCACTCTGGGTCATTGCGCTCGCGCTGGTCGCACTCGGTGCGGTGTCGCGGATGAAGCCTGCCACGCCGAAGCGTCCCGCGACGGTGCGGGTCGACCAGAAGCCCGCCCCGCTCTACCGCGAGCCCGGCAGGAGCCAGTGGAAGCGTGCTGCGGGCCTGCTCACGGGCTGGTCGGTGGTGCTCGGGGCACTGCTCGCGTGCCTCGCAGGCTTCGCCCTCGCCCTCGCCCTGAACCTCGTCGGCGACCTCCTGCGCTCGTAGGGCCGCGTGGTCTCCCGGTTCGACATCATCGCCGCGGGTTTCACCGCGGACGAGAGGACCGCACGGGCCGGCACGGCGGACGTCGATGCCGAGGTGCGGGCCAGCGCGCTCCGCGCCCTCGCGCGGATGGGCCGGCTCGCGGACTCCGACCTCTCCCCGGCGCTAGGTGACCCCGACGCAGAGGTGCGGCGCACCGCGGCGGAGCTCGCCGCGACCTTCCCCGGAGTCGACCTGACGCACCTGCTCGGCGACAGCGACGTGTTCGTGGCGGAGATGGCGGCGTGGGCGATGGGAGAGCGCGGTTCCCCGGTGGACGGATCGGTGACGGCGCTCGTGGATGCGACCCTTCACCACACGGAGGTCCTCGTGCGCGAGGCCGCAGCAGCCGCACTCGGTGCAATTGGCGACCCGCGCGGTCTCGACGCGATCATCGCGGCCTGCTCCGACAAGCCGACCGTGAGACGGCGTGCCGTTCTCGCGCTCGCGCCGTTCGACGACCCGCGCGTGGAGCCGTTGCTGAGGAAGGCACTGGAGGACCGCGACTGGCAGGTCCGCCAGAATGCCGAGGACATGCTCAACCCACGCGGCTGATCATCTCCTTACGTGCGGTCTCGCACTCGTCGACCACGTGGCAGCCGGGATAGTGGTCGTTCACCAGGCCCATCGACTGCATGAACGAGTAGATGGTGGTGGGGCCCACGAAGCGCCACCCCCGCTTCTTCAGGTCCTTCGAGAGCGCCACGGCCGACGGTGACGTGGTGACCGGCCACTCCGCACCCTCGCGGCCGAGGTCCGCCCGCGGCGCGAACGACCAGATGTGGGCCGCAAGATCCGTGCCGGCCTCCAACATTTCCGCGGCGCACCGGGCGTTGTTGATCGTGGCCTCGATCTTGCCGCGGTGGCGGATGATGCCCGCATCCCCCAGCAGCCGCGTGACATCCCGCTCGCCCATCGCCGCGACGGCATCGATGCCGAAGCCACGGAACGCCGCGCGGAAGTTCTCCCGCTTGCGCAGCACCGTGATCCATGCGAGCCCCGACTGGAACCCCTCGAGGCAGATCTTCTCGAACAACCTGTCGTTGTCGTGCACGGGCCTTCCCCACTCACGGTCGTGATAATCGACATAGAGAGGGTCCGTGCCGCACCAGTGGCACCGCGCGGTCCCGGAAGGATCGACCACGAGTCCGTCCGCAATGGACATCTGCGGCGGCCCGCCCGTCAGCGGTTCAGCAACGTGCTGATGACGGACTTGTCGTCGTCATGTCCCTGGCAACGCTCGGCGACGGGAACGTCACCGAGGACCTGCTCGATGTGGTCGCCGCACCCGGCGTAGGTGGGCTTCTCGCAGGTTTCGCAGGTGATCCGTCGGCACATGCCCCCTTTGGTACCACTCCGGGCCGGCCGGTTCAACCTCCCGGCCCACGCCGGTGATACTTGGACAGTACAAACAGCACTACGGTGACCTGCATGGCAACCGAATCAATGGTGCCCGGGTTCTCGCGGGCACGGCTGGGGCTGGTCCTCGGTGCACTGGCACTCGCGACGATGCTCGCCTCGCTCGAGACCTCCATCATCGCCACCGCCCTCCCCACGATCACCGGTGAGTTCAACGCATTCGAGAGTTTCGCGTGGGTCGGCACGGCCTACATCGTGACGTCGGCCATCGGGACGCCGCTCCTCGGCAAGCTCTCCGACATCTACGGCCGCCGCACCGTCTTCCAGACCACGATGTTCACGTTCCTCATCGGGTCGTTCCTGTGCGGGGCCTCGCAGTCCATCGGGCAGCTGATCGCGGCGCGCGCATTCCAGGGCCTCGGCGGCGGCGGCATCCAGGCGCTCGCGTTCGCCGTGATCGGCGACATCATCCCGCCCCGCGACCGCGGCCGGTACATCGGCTACTTCACCCTCGCGTTCGTCGGCTCTGCCCTTCTCGGGCCGGTCATCGGCGGGTGGATCATCGACAACTACTCCTGGCCGTGGATCTTCTACTTCAACGTTCCCTGCATCCTCGTCATCGGCACCGTCACGCACTTCGCCCTGCGCCTGCCGTTCACCAAGCGCGAGGCCAAGCTGGACTACGCGGGAGCAGGCCTCCTCTCGGTCACCATCGGCGCGGCGATG
The DNA here is from genome assembly GCA_964466765.1 of uncultured Bifidobacterium sp. Classification (GTDB taxonomy): domain Bacteria; phylum Actinomycetota; class Acidimicrobiia; order Acidimicrobiales; family Ilumatobacteraceae; genus UBA2093. The sequence goes on from CAYXRQ010000004.1 coordinate 6,906, forward strand.
ATCGCTCTCGAGGAGGGCCGCACCGGGTGGACCGAACCAGTGGTGCTCGTGCTCGCCGCAGTCGCACTGGTCGGATTGGTCGCGTTCGTCATGGTGGAGCAGAGGGCATCAGAACCGATGATTCCGTTGCGCCTCTTCTCGAACCCCGTCGTCATGAGGGCGTCGCTGCTCGGCATGTGCGCGGGAACGGTGACTTACGGGGCCGGCACGTTCCTCAACCTGTACTTCCAGGACTCGCAGTTGATCTCACCCACGGAGTCGGGCCTGCGGACCATCCCCCAGATGCTCGGCGTGACGGCTGCGACGTTCGGCATCGGCCGCCTCATCTCGAAGACCGGGAGGTACAAACCGTTCCCGATCGTGGGCAGCATCCTCTCCAGTGCGGGACTGTTCGCCGTCTCCACCATCACCGGCACCACGTCATACGCATGGTTGATCCTCCCGATGGTCTTCATGGGCTTCGGCTCTGCATCCGTGTTCACGACCACGTCGATCGCGGGCCAGAACGCGGTCGAGTACCAGGACATGGGTGTCACCACGGCGACCATGATGTTCTTCCGCTCCTTCGGCGGGTCGGTGGGACTCGCCATCTTCGGCACCCTGCTGAACGGCACGATCCGCTCGGAGATTCCTCGGGCGCTCCCGCAGGTCAGCCCGGACAAGGTGGGGTCCCTCATCAGGTCACCGAAGGAGATCGCGAAGCTCGAGCCCGTCGCGCGGCAGGCCGTCGTGGACAGCGTGGCGTCCGGCGTGGGCCGTATCTACTTCTGGTGCGGTGTGGTGATGGCGATCGGGGTTGCGATCGCGGTGTGGCTGCCGGAGTGGCCGCTGCGTGCGCGCGCCGGCCTCTCGGACGCTATGGAGAAGCCGGTCCCGGCCGAGTGAATTCGTTCAGGTAGGTCACGTCGGCCACCTGTATCGAGTACGTCCCGTAGAACTCGCTGATTCCCCTCTGCTGCGCCGCGCGGTGCTCCGGGTGGTCCCTCCACGCATCATGTGATGCACGGTCCGCGAATGTGACCACCGTGACCCGCTCGCCGTCGGGCGAGGTGAAGGTCTTGGCGTCCACGAAGCCCGGCATCGCCCTGGCCAGGCGGTCCATCTCCGCGGCGACCGGTGCGTACGCCTCCGCCGCTCCCTGCCTGAGTCTGTTCCTGAAGACCGTGACGACCTGACCCATCGTGTCCCTCCCCCGTCGTGCCGGCGGCGCGGCAAGTAGCGTTGAAGCATGGCAGAACTCACAGGCACGTACGTACCCAGCACCTCACAGTGGGTGCGCGACCAGGTGGAGGAGTACGAGTCCTCGGGCGGCACGCGAGGCAACACGCTGCTCGAGACCGGCATCCCGGTCATCATCGTCACGATGCGCGGGGCGAAGTCAGGCTCGGTGCGCAAGATCGCACTGATGCGCGTGGAGCACGGCGGTTCCTACGCCCTCGTCGCGTCCAAGGGCGGCGCGCCCGACAACCCGGACTGGTACCACAACCTCCTCGCCAACCCCCGGGAGGTGCTCGTGCAGGACGGACCCGCCCCCTTCGCTGTCACGGTGCGCGAGGTCGACGGGGCCGAGTACGACGCGTGGTGGGCGAGGTCGGTCGCGGTGTTCCCCCAGTACGACACCTACCGGGCCAAGACCGACAGGCGCATCCCCGTGCTCGTGGCCGAGCCCGCCGGTCAGTCCGAGTAGCTGAGCGCCACGGCACCGAGCAGCTGGAGGCCCAGCTGCAGGCCCTCGTCCTCGTCCGGTGCGTCGCCGTAGGCGATCACCACAACGGAGTCGAGTGACTCGTCCACGATGATGGCCTGTCCGTGCAGGCCCACCGCCGCGAGCGAGGTGGAGGAGAGTCTCCACCAGTGAGCCAGGTACACGCCGTCCAGTTCCTTCGACCTGCGGGAGTAGTCGAGCCATCCCGCCGACACGATGCGCCTGCCGTCCCACGTCCCGCCGTTGCGGACCATCCACCCGAACCTCGCCCAGTCGCGCACGGTCGCGTCGGCACCGATCCCCCCGACCCACCGGCCTGACTTGTCGAGCAACGGCACCATCGATGTGATGCCGAGGGGTGCGAACAGGTTGTCGCGGAGGAAGGCGACGAGCGCCGTGCTGCCGCCCAGCTTGTCGTTGAGATACGAGGCGAGGATCGCGGACGTGCCGGTGGAGTACGCGAACGTGGAACCGGGCTCGGTGACCAACTTCTTTCGTGCCGCATAGTCAGCGACGCCCGCGGACGACGCGAGCATCCGTGAGGGGTCACCGTCCGTGAAGTCCTCTTCCCACTGCAGCCCGCTGCGCATGTGGAGCATGTCCTCCACGGTGATCGACGCACGCGGGTCGCCTGCGGGCCACGATGGGTGCAGGCCCGCGTCCTCGAGCGTGATGACTCCCCTGTCGATTGCCATGCCGACCGCGACGGACAGGACGCTCTTCGCCACGGAGAACGACTGCATCACCGATGACGCATCGAAACCGTCCGCGTAACGCTCGAAGACGATACGCCCGCCCTTGATGACGAGCGCCGCCTTCGGGCCGCCCTCGCCGGGGCCGCGCGCGAAGACCACGGCGGCACGCGATGCGAGGTCCGCGGCGACGTCATCCGTCACCGTGCCTGCCTCCCATTCGGTGCCGGGGAACACGGCCTCGGCTGCCGGTGGGTCCGTCGCGACCGTCAGCGTCTCGGTCCCCGTGCCGCAC
>CAYXRQ010000004.1:9697-22236 GCA_964466765.1 uncultured Bifidobacterium sp.
GTTCGCCGCCTCGCGACTGGGCCGTGAGGTGAGGTCCACCGTCACCGCCCCGCGGGCACGCGCCTCGTCGATCGCGGCACGGCTGAGCGCCTCGCCCACGCCGTGGCCCCGTGCACCTCCATCCACGACGACATCCTCGATCCACGCGCGCACGCCGGTGGGGATGGGGAACGTGGCGAGCGTGAGCGCACCGACGATGCGCCCGTCCACCCTGGCGACGAAGAGCACGCACGCATCAGCTGCGATGATCGCGGAGAGTTGCTCGCGGCCGGGAGGCGGGTTGGAGGACGACAACTGCGGTACCAGGCCGGCGAAGGCCTGCACAAGTTCGTCGGTTGCCTCAGTCGCTCTCTCGATCTCCGTGGCCACCCGAACACCTTGCCACACGCGCCGTTCTGCCCCGCACACAGTGGGAACATGCGGGAACCGCACGGCGTCCGCGGGACGGTTTCGGCGGTAGTTTGGGAGCCGATGACGACCAACGACCACGTCGAATGGCTCTCGCGGCCGGCACTGCGCCGCCCCGTCATCATCGCCGCCTTCCAGGGATGGAACGACGCCGCCGACGGCGCGAGCATGGCGGTGCGCACTCTCATCGACGCGTGGCAGGCCCGTCCCCTCGCCGAGATCGACCCGGAGGACTTCACCGATTTCGCCACCATCAGGCCCTCGGTGCGTCTGCGCGGCAACAACCAGCGCGACATCGTGTGGCCGAAGGTGTCCATGTGGCACGCGAGCACGCCGGGTTCAGACGTCATCCTCGTGCTCGGGCCGGAGCCCAGCCTGCGGTGGCGCCTGTTCACCGAGCAGGTCATCAGCGTGGCCGCCCAGTACGACGCGTCCATGCTGGTGACGCTCGGCGCGCTCATCGCTGACGTGGCCCACAGCCGCACCACGCGGGTCATGGGGACCAGCTCCGATGACACCATGATCGAGCGGTTCGACCTGCAGCGCCCCCAGTACGAGGGCCCCACCGGCATCATCGGGGTCCTGAACGACGCGTGCCTGCAGTCCTCCATCCCGTCGCTCTCCCTGTGGGCCACCGTGCCCGCGTACGCGTCGCAGATCCCCTCACCGAAGGCGGCCAACGCGCTCATCCAGCGGGCGGGCGAGATCATCGGCACCCCTCCCCCGCTCGGCGCGCTCCACAACGACGTCGTCGAGTACGACGAGCAGATCCAGGAGATGGTCGACGACGACGAGGACCTCGCCGAGTACGTCCGCCGTCTCGAGGAGATGGGCGAGGAGTCGTTCGGCGGCGCCAACCAGCTCGAGTTCGAGTTCGAGGAGGATGCCGACGACGACGACAGCGGCAGCATCCTCGTCGACGAGGTCGAGCAGTTCCTGAGGGACCAGGAAGGCAACTAGCGGCGCCGGATCAGCCGGCGTCGTGCCCGCCGCGCCACATCGTGCCCCGCGGCGCGTCGAACGTGGCGGCGCCGTGGTCACCGTTGATCGCGGCGAACGCCATCTCCCCCCACCACTGCGCACCCGCAGTCGGGGTCGGCAGTGCGTCCGCGGCGAACCAGCCGACGTCACCCGTCTCGAGAGGGTGACCCTGCAGCTCGCCGCCCACCGCCTTCATGTGGAAGAGCAGCATGTACATGCCGAACCGCGAGAACCCCATGCGCATGCCGTCCACCACGCCGAGGAGCTGGAGCGGCTCGGCGAGGATGCCCGTCTCCTCCTCCACCTCCTTCATCGCGACCTCGGCCGGCGAGTAGCCGACGTCGGCCCAGCCCGTGGGGTACAGCCACACACCGCTGTCCTTGCGCTGGACGAGCAGGATCTCGCCTCGTTCGTTGCCCACGATGCAGCCGATGGCGACCTTCGGCGTGACGTAGCCCGGCACGCCCTCGCCGATTGACTCCATCCACTCCTGCACGAAGTGGTCCTGCTCGCGGCGCACCTCCAGGGACTCGTCCACTGCGCCCTTGATGTCGGCGGCGACCTTCAGGACCTCCTCGTAGCGCTCCTTCTCGTAGAGGCTCTGCGTGAAGCCCATGCCGGTGCGGGCGATCGCGGCGAGGGTCTCGCTCCAGCGGATCAGGTCGCGGGTGAAGTCGGAGGGCCGGGCGTCGGGCACGGCCGCACCTTAGTTGGCGTCCAGTGCGTGCAGGATCGCGCGGGTTATCTCGGTGCGGTGCGACGGGTCCGTCACCTTCCCGCCGCCGTTCTCGCACACGTAGAACGAGTCGACCACCTCGTTGCCGAGCGTGAGCACACGTGCATGGCGTATGTCGAGACCGACGTCCGCCATGGCCTTCGTGATGCGGTGCAGGACCCCCACCCGGTCCGGTGCGCGGACCTCGAGGAACGTCGCGTTCGACGACGCGTGGTCGTCGAACCGCACCGACGGTGCGGCCGGTGCTGCGGCTGCGACCGCCCGGCGGGGCCGTGCACTGGCGGCGCGCTCCGAGAGGCGCGAACCGATCGCGAGACGGCCGCCGAGGGCCTTCTCGAGGTTCGCCACCACGGGCGCCCAGTCGATCTCGCCGCCGTAGGAGGACGACACGCGGAACTGCGACGCCGCCATGCCCTGCTCGTCAGAGTGCGCCTCCGCCCCGAGCACGTCGAGGTTGTGGAGCGCCATCACGCCTGCCACCCGGCTGAAGGTTCCCGGCATGTCGGGACTCACCACGGTGACCCTGTCGGGTTCGGTGGTGATGGCGACCTTCCCCGCCGCCATGAGCTCGAGCACGTCTGCGTCCGGGAACAGCCGCCACATCACCTCCTGCATGTCGCCCCCGCCGAGAACGTGGCGCACGCGCTCCACGAGGATCGAGATGAGCTCCGCCTTCCACTCGCTCCATGCGGACGGCCCAGTGGCGAGCGAGTCCGCCTCCGTCAGTGCGTGCAGCAGGTCGAGCACGAGCACGGACCCCAGCCGCTCAGCGACCATCGTGATCGTCGCGTCATCGCTGAGGTCACGTCGCGTCGCCGTGTCGGCGAGGAGCAGGTGGTGCTCGATGAGCGACGACACGGTGGCCGTGTCGGCCTCGGGCAGGCCCATGCGCGGCCCGATGGTGGCGAACATCTCCACCCCCACGTCGGTGTGGTCGCCCGGGTAGCCCTTGCCGATGTCGTGGAAGAGCGCCCCGAACATCAGCAGGTCAGGACGCTGCACGCGGTCCACCAGTGCGGCGGCATTCGCCACCGTCTGCCACAGGTGACGGTCCACAGTGAAGCGGTGGTACGCGTTGCGCTGGGGCTTGCTGCGCACCGGCGCCCACTCGGGCAGCACCTTCACGAAGAGGTTGCGCTGGTCGAGTGCCTCGAGCACGGGGATCGCCGCCTCACCCTCGAGCAACAGGGCGACGAGGCCGTCGGACGCACCGGCGGGCCATGGGTCCGGCCACACCGGCGCGCTCTCGCCCAGCCTGTTCAGTGACGCGCGGTCGATGCGCGCGCGGTGGTGCGCGGCCGCCGAGGCGACGCGGAGGAGCAGCGTGGGGTCGGAGACGTCCACGTTGTCGTCGAGATGGATCTCGCCGTTGACCATCTGCACACCGGGCGCGAGGTCGACGGGCACGGATGACCTGTTCGCGGGCGGGTCGAGTCGTGCCCACGCCTCGTCCGAGATCCACGCGATGCGGCGACCGACCTCCGCCACGGCGGCCATCAACGCGTCGTCGTCCGCGTAGCCGCACAGCGCCGCCACGGGGCGCTGGTCCTCCAGGCGGAGGATCTCCGACGCACGGTTGGCGTGCCGGTGCAGGGCGACCCTGACGGCGAGGAGGATCTCGTTGCCGCGCACGAGCTGGGCCCGGTCGTCCGCGTTCAGCTCCAGTCCCGCCTGCACGGCCCATCCGAGTGCGTGGATGTCGCGCAGACCACCCATGCCCTCCTTCAGGTTGGGCTCCAGCATGAACGCGACCTCACCGTCCTTCGCGTAGCGCTCCAGCACCCGCGTGTGCAGCTGCACCAGCCAGTCACGCCCGCGGCGACGCCAGCTCTCCGCCGCCCCGTCGATGACCTCGGCGGCAAGTGACTCGCTGCCGGCGAGCCAGCGCGCGGTGACAAGGGCCGTGGCGGTGTCGAGGTCGGAGGTGCACATCTGCATGGTCTCCTTCGGCGTGCGCACCGAGTGGCCCAGCTTGAGGCCGGCATCCCAGATCGGGTACCAGATCTTCGATGCGACCTCCGCGATGTTCCTCACGCCGTCGTGCACGAGGAGCACGTCGAGATCACTGAACGGGGCGAGCTCACGCCGTCCGTACCCGCCGATGGCGACGAGAGCGATGCGGTCGGCCTTCTTCTCGCCCGCCACAGCGGCATCGAAGATGCCGCGGAGCATCGCGTCGGTCGCGTCCGACAGAGCCCGGCATGCGTCCAGCCCGCCGACCGTCGTGTCGTTGATGACGTCCGCCCTCTCCATCTCAGTCGAGCTTCCCCTCCGCGCGGCGCCGCGTCAGCACCGTGGCCGCCTTCCATGCGCCCCAGCTGATCCCGGCCTCGTGGACGTCGTCACCGAGGTCGACCCACGCGAGCGGCCCGACCGCGAACACGTCGTCCGGCATGGCACGGGTCTCGAACTCGTCGCGCACCGGCCGCGGCACACCCGACCGGTCGAGCAGGTCCGTCGCGAAACGCGAGGCGGAACGGAGCAGGTGGAGCGGGTTCGTCCGCTGCTCGTCGACGTCGACAGCGAGGAACGCGGCGAGCTCGCCGCTCACCCAGCGCGCCGCCTCGGCGGACACCCGCGCGGCGTCGGCACCGTCCATCACTGTGCCGGCGGCGGATGAGATCGCCGCGATGCGACCGCGGTACCACTCCTCGAACGCCGCATCGACGGCGTGGAGGAGGGCGAGCGGGTATCCCTCGAGCCTGTCGGTGGCGGGCGTGGTGCTCATGGCGGAGCGAAGTGTAAGGACGCACCGCGGGGCACCGGGACGGCGAAACAAAGTCGCAACAAAACTCGCCGCCGCTCCCCGCGGCGCACTAGAAAATCATGCATGTCAACCGGTCTCGTGCTCGCCGGCGGCGGTGTCACTGGCATCGCATGGGAGACCGGCGTCCTCCTCGGTCTGCGGGACGGCGGCGTCGACCCAGTCTCCGTCGCAGACGTGATCATCGGGACCTCGGCAGGTTCCACCGTCGGGGCCCAGCTTGCCCTCGGCAACGACCTGGGGGCGATGTTCGCGCGTCAGCTGGACGAGAACCACGGGGAGATCTCGCCGTGGATCGACGTCGACCTCCTCACCACGATCTTCGGCATGCTGGCCGGCGGCGGCACCAACGACGACGCCACGCGCAGAGAGATCGGCCGGCTCGCGCTCGGCGCCACGACCGTGGACGAGGCAACCAGGCGTGCCGTCATCGCGCACCGCATCGGCACGGACGAGTGGCCCGCGCGGAAGTTGGTGGTGACGGCGATAGACGCGGAGTCGGGCGAGTTCGTCACGTGGGACAGCTCCAGTGGTGTCTCCCTCATCGATGCGGTGGCCAGCAGTTGCGCGGTGCCCGGCGTGTGGCCGTGCGTGTCGATCAACGGCCGCCGCTACTACGACGGGGGCCTGCGCAACAGCGCGAACGCCCACCTGGCCGCCGGGTGCCAGGAGGTCTGGCTGCTCGCCCCGCTCACGGGCGGCGCCTCCGACGCGGTCGACCTGGAGGTGAGTGCCCTGCGGGCGACGGGATCCGGGGTGCGGGTCATCAATGCGGACGCCGACGCAGTGGCGGCGATGGGACCGAACTCACTCGACCCGCGCTTCCGTGCCGCCGCGGCCGAGCACGGCAGGCGCCAGGGACGCGCGTACGCAGCGCGGATGTAGCAGGAAGCGTCAGCGCCTGGTGGTGCTGGCCGGCACGTTCTTGAACGCGACCTCGCGGTCGGTCTCCGGCTCCTTCGGCAGGCCGAGCACGCGCTCGCCGATGATGTTGCGCTGGATCTGGTCGGTGCCGCCGCCGATGGAGAAGAAGTACGCGTTCAGCTGCGAGTAGTTGTGCGCGAACGTGACGCTGTCCTCCTCCCCCAGGAGGGACGCCTCCATGCCGAGCAGGTGGCCCTGGATGCGTGCCGCGTAGTGGAGGATCTGCGCCATGTAGAGCTTGCCGAGCGATGCGAGCGGTGACGCACCGCCGGCCTCGGCCGCCGCGCGGGCCCGCTCGCCGTTCCACTCGTTCGTCATCCGCATGCAGTGCAGCTTCATCAGTTCCTGCCGGAAGTGCGGGTCAGCGGACCTGCCCGTCTTCCGCGCGAGCGCGAGGAGCGAGACGTCCGGCGAGGGGATGGAGCCGTGTGCGGCCGCTGTGGCGCCCTTCGTGCTGCGCATCGCGGGGCCGCGCCGGCCGCCGCCCATGGCCACGCGCTCGTACATGAGTGCCGTCTGCAGCACCCACCAGCCCGTGTTCAGGTCGCCCAGCCTGTGCGAATCATGGACGCGCGCGTCCGTGATGAAGACCTCGTTGAAGCGCGCGTCGCCGGTGGCCTGGCGCAGCGGGCGCACCTCCACCCCTGGCTGGCGCATCGGGAACCAGAAGAACGAGATGCCGCGGTGCTTCGGCTGGTCCCAGTCCGTGCGCGCGATGAGCATGCCATAGTCGGCGTTCTTCGCACCGGACGTCCACACCTTCTGGCCGTTCACCACCCACTCGTCGCCGTCTCGGACCGCGGAGGTGCGGATCCCGGCGAGGTCGGAGCCGGCGCCGGGCTCGCTGTAGAGGAGGCACATCGCCACCTCGTCGAGCAGCAGCTTGCGCATGAACTCGTCCTTCAGTGAGTCGCTGCCGTAGCTGACCATGGTGCCGGCCCACAGGTTCGTCTTGTCCTGGCCGGGGCCGGGCACGCCGCGCTCGAGGAAGAGCGCCTCCACGGCGGAGGCATCGTCGTCGTTCAGCTCACGGCCCAGCCACTTCTTCGGCCAGCGCAGCGCCGACCAGCCGGAGTCGACGACCAGCTCGCGCCACTCGTCGGGGTCGACATCGGGTGACCAGTTCGCGTCGATGAAATCGCGCGCTTCCTGCAGCACGTCACTCATGTGGCCCACCTTCCTCGTGTCCTTCCCCCGCAGGCTAGACCCGCAGTCCCCCGTCCTGCCGAGGCGGGCTCAGGCACAGAAACGGGTGATCCCCTCCACCAGCACCCCGGGGGCCTCCCAGGGCACGAAGTGGCCGACGCCGTCCAGGCGGTGCGGCCCGTCGATCACGTCGAAGACGACCGAGGCCATCCTGTCGAAGTCCGGGTAGATCACGCGGTCACTCGTGCCGAAGTAGACGAGAGTCGGGGTCACCGTGTTGCGCCCGAGGAGCGGGCGTTCGGTCCGCTTGGCCGCGTCGAAAGCGGACTCGTAGTTGCCGAACGACGCGCGCAGTCTCGCGGCGTCTGCGAACGGCATGGCGTGCATGCGTGCCTCTTCCGGCGTGAACGCACCGGGGTGGGCCCACAGTCGGGGACCGTAGAACTGCTCCACGTACGCGATGCGCTTGGCCTCCGTGTCGAGTTCCGCAATCAGTGCGTCGGCATCGGTGCCCTGGCGCACGAAGTAGTCCGCAGTGGATGGGTCCGCCCTCGTGACCATCCCCTGCATCCGCTCCTTGTCGTACGGCAGGGGCGAGTTGAACACCACCATGCGCCGCACCCACGCGGGCCAGCGCAGTGCCACCTCCTGCACCACCGGACCGCCGAGATCGCCTCCGACGAGCACCACCTCCTCCGCACCGAGCCCGTCGTGCACCAGTGCGTGGATGTCACGGGCGTGCGACACGATGTCGTAGAACCCGTCGGGCGCCAGACCGGAGTCCCCGAACCCGCGCAGGTCGGGCACGACCACGTCGAACCCGGCGGCCACGAGCGGGCCGACGACGCGCGAGTACAGCAGCTTCGTCTCGGGCCACCCGTGCACGCACACCACGACGGCCGCTCCGTCCCTTCCGCACCGCTCGTGCCAGAACGCCATCTCCAGACCGTTGACGGCGCGGCGCCTCACCTCCGGCATGTCAGGAGGCCTGCGGCCGGGCGGAGGTCATGGCGAGGGCGGCCAGTCCGATGAAGAGGAGCCCGGACACATGCCGTCTCATCACGTACGCACCCCGCCCCCGCAGCAGCAGGTCGCGCAGCCGCGACCCGATGATGACATAGGAGGAGTTGAAGAGAGACGCAAGCAGAACGAACACCGCCGCGAGGACGAGCGACTGCGAGGTCGCGTTGTCGGCGCCCACGTCGACGAACTGAGGGAAGATGGAGAGGAAGAAGAGCGACGTCTTCGGATTGAGCGCGTTCACCAGGATCCCCTGGCGGAAGGCCTGCTTCCTGCCCACGTGAATGGTGTCTGCAGCGAGGTCCGGCGGCACGGTCATGAGGGTGCGCACTCCGGTCCACAGCAGGTAGACGACGCCTGCCCACTTCACCGTCTCGAACGCGCGCGCGGAGGTTGCGATCACGGCACTCAGCCCGAGCGCGGCGAGGAGTGCCTGGATCGTGTCCCCCACCTCCAGGCCCGCGACGGAGGCGAGGCCGACCGATCGGCCGTCTGCGAACGTGCGGTTCAGCATGTAGATGACCGCGGGACCGGGGATGAGCAGCAGCACCACTGTCGCCCCGACGAACGCGAGAAGGTCATGGAGTGCGGGCACGCGAGGAGCCTAGTGACACGCCCGGTCCGGTCGCCCGGACGGCTCAGTTCGCGAGCGACCCACCGTAGATCTGCCAGGCGAGGAACGACTTCGCCGCGAGGCTGAGCACGAGGTACGTCTTCTCGCCGTGGAGGTAGTCGGCCCACCTCCCCTTGCGCCGGTACTGCAGCCACTGGTTGAGGCCGAACGAGAAGAAGAAGATCTGCTCGGCCACGACGATGCCGAACACGAATCCGGGGACGGTGTCCGCACCGATGACGTTCACCCACACCGCGACCCACGGCATGATCCCGGCGAGCGTGCCGAACCAGAACGGCTTCATGGTGGTCACCGTGCGGCCCGGGGGGTTCATGGTCTCCTGCAGCCAGCCGAAGAGGATCATCGCCACGTTCGCTCCGGTCATCGTGAGAATCGCCGCGATGTCGGTGATGCCCGAGTACGCACAGATGAGGACGAGCATCAAGGTGGCACTGAAGGAGTACTCCACCCACCGGAAGCGGTTGATGCCGCGCGCGAGGTCGGCCTCGTAGGTGGAACGCGCGACGGTGGCCGTGAGGAAATGGTCCACCGCCGCCATCAAGAGGAAGACCGCGACGGCCGCACCGATCGGCAGGTCGAAGAGGGAGCCGGGCGTGTCGAGACGCGTGCCAGGGGGGCCCTGCGGGAACGTGGAGGTGACCGTGATCGCGAAGTCGCCCGCGAGGAGGAGGATCAGCAGTGCCTGCGCGCCGTGCAGCACCGTGAGGCCTATGTTCCACTTCCGCAGGTTCGACAATCTGGTGCTGTCGAGTGTGATGCCTGTGCTCATGCGGTCGATACTGTCACGCAGCCGGGACCCTGCGCGCTGATGCCCGGTTGCCCAGTTCCAGCCAGGCGACGGCGATGTTCGTGCAGAGAGCGACGGTGGTGGTGCCGATGAGTGTCGGGCTGCCGTGGAGGACGGAGTAGACCTCCCAGCACAGCAGGCACGCCATGCTCATGCCCACCGAGCCGAGCGACACCGCGGATCCCGTCACCCCGTCACGCCGCGACTTCCACGACCTCACCACCTGGGGCATGCGGGAGAGCGTGAACGCGTAGAGGACGGGCGCGGCGAACCACGGCGGCATCAGGGCGATGGCGGCGGTCCCCGCCGCGGAGCCGAGCACCAGCCCGGGCAGCGTGCCGCGGCTGCCGGCGCGCAGCGCGAGCACCACCGTCATGTTCATCGCCCCGGTGGCGAGCGTGCTCACGATGAGACTGGGCGAACCGATTCGCAGGCCGTACCCCAGCCACACGGAGCTGGAACCCGTCATCATCAGCCACATCGCCAGGCTGACGCCGCGGCCGTGGCCGAGCCGGCGCACGCGCACCGTCTGGGGCCACGCCTGCAGGACACCGAGCACCGCGGCGACGAAACCGAACACCTCCGCGAGCAGCACGCGACGACGCTAGTCGGTGATCTCCACGCGCACGCGCTTGTTGCCCTTGCCCTTGTTCTCCACCTTCGCCACGCGGACTCGCCCGACGTCCTTCGTTGACGACACGTGCGTGCCCCCGTCCGCCTGCTTGTCCAGGCCCACAATGTCGACCACGCGGATCTCGGTGACGGACTCCGGGATGAGCGACACCTTCGTGCGGATGAGGTCCTCGTCGGTCACCGCCGTGTCGCGCGGCAGGAACGACACCTGGATCGGGTGGTCGCGCTCGATCGCCTCGTTCACCAACTGCTCGACGCGCGCGGCGAAGCCCTCCGGCAGCGGGTCGAACTCGAAGTCCATGCGCGCCGAGAGAGGTTCCATGTTCCCGCCGGTCACGGGCACCTTCCACTCGTTCCAGATCACGCCGCACAGCACGTGCATGGCGGTGTGCGTGCGCATCAGCCTGTGCCGGCGGTCCCAGTCGATCCCGCACCCCACGGTGTCGCCGACGGCGGGCACTGCCGCACCGGCCATGAGCCAGTGCACCACGACGTCACCGTCCTTGCGCACGTCGACGACGGGGCTGCCGTTGATGTGACCCGTGTCGTGTGGCTGCCCGCCGCCCGTGTAGTAGAAGACCGTGCGGTCGAGGACGACACCGGTCCGGCCGTCGTCACCGGGACGGACCTCGGTCACGGTCGCGTCGCACGACTGCAGGTATGCGTCGCGCAGGAAGAGAAGGTCGGTTCCCATCGGCGCGGCGGGCCGTCAGACCTGGTTGACCAGTTCTGCCACGGGCGTGACCATGCCCACGTAGAACGCGCCGAACTCCGCGTACTCGGCGGACGCCTCGTCGAAGCGCATGGTGTACACGACTTCCTTCAGGTCGTCGGGGTTCACCGCGAAGAGGGTCACGCCCCACTCGAAGTCGTCGAGACCGGCAGAGCCCGTGACCAGCTGGATCACACGGCCGGCGAAGGCGCGGCCGCTCTTGCCGTGCTCCTCCATGAGCTCCTTGCGGCGCTCGAACTCCAGCGTGAACCAGTTCTGGCCCGGGTTGCGCCGCTTCGACATGGGGTAGAAGCACCATGCGTTCTTGCCGGCGGGCGGGAGCTCCGGGTAGAGCCGTGCGTTCAGCATCGCCTCGGGCATGCCCTTGGCGTACTCGGACACCTCGGTGAGCGACACGTACGAGTCGACGACGGAGAGACCGGAGTGCTGCACGACAGTCTGCAGTGCCTTCAGGTCACGCATGTCGGAGGCGAGCGCCATGACAGCGAGGTCCGCCTTGTGACCGAGCATCGCCACGGTGACCACGGTGACCCCCGCGTTCTCCGCTGACTTCACGCCGTTCACCAGGGCCTCACCGTCGAAACCCGGCGTGGTCTTGCAGAACAGGTGCAGCACGGCCATTCCGACCGAGGGGGACATCGCTTCGCTCATGGGTCCCACGCTACCCAGCACCCGTGCGGCTAGCGCCGCGCGACCACGGCGGCGGCGAACCTGGCCGGCGCCTGCGGGTCCGTGTGCAGGAAGAGCGACGGCTCCGTCATCTCGAGCTCCATCAGGACCGGTGCGCCGATGCTGCCCCGCACCACGTCGACCCGCGCGTACAGAGGTGCCTCCCCGAGCCTGGCGGTGACATGCGCCATCACCAGGTCACCGAGCTCTCGCTCCGCGGCGGTGGCGGTGCGCGGCCCGATGTCCTCCACCACGTAGAGGCTATTCCTCTCGCCCGCCCCGCCGGCGAGGATCGCGCCCTTGCGGAAGGCGTGGCTGAACACTCCGTCGAAATAGAGCATCCCGGTCTCGCCGTTGTCGTCGATGAAGCGCTGGTACGGCTGCACCATCGCCGTCTTGCCCGCGTCCACGAGCGAGGTGATGTGCGCCGCGGCGGCGGCGGGCGAGGACACATGGCGTTCGGTGTCGTTGGAGCCGGCGCTCACCGTGGGCTTCACCACGACGTCGCCCTTGATGAGGTCGTTCGCGAGCACCAGGTCCTCCGCACCGCGCACGTACGTGGTGGGGATGACAGGGATGCCCGCCACACCCAGTTCCGAGATGTACGTCTTGTCCGTGTTCCAGCGGATGACCTCCGCAGAGTTGTGCAGCACCGTCACCTGCGACACCAGGTCGACCCACCCGAGGAACTCGGCGTAGCGGCGGTGGTAGTCCCACGGCGAACGCACGATGGCCGCCGCGAATCGGCTCCAATCGGCGAGCGGGTCGTCCCAGTCGACGATCTCGGCGACGATCCCGCGGTCACCGAGCGCGCGCACGACGAGCGGAAGGTCGGTGTCGTTGTCGCGCGCGGACGCGCACGACACGAGAGCAACGGGGGAAGCCACGGGCGAGAGGCTAACGGTGGCGGTGCACGTGCCGCAGAATGACAAAGGCCCCGCGGCTGTCGCCGCGGGGCCCCGTCAGTTCGTCAGCGGGTCAGAAGTCGCCCATGCCGCCGTGGTCGTGCCCGCCGCCTGCGGACTCCTCCGGCTTGTCGGCGATGACCGCCTCGGTGGTGAGGAAGAGAGCCGCAATCGATGCTGCGTTCTGCAGCGCGGAGCG
>CAYXRQ010000005.1:0-3105 GCA_964466765.1 uncultured Bifidobacterium sp.
TGCGTCCGGGCTCCGGCAGCTTGTTGATCGTGCGGGGAGCACGAAGAAGCTTCGGGTCGACCCTGCCGAGCAGTTGCTGGTTGAGGACGGCACCGTAGGCGGCCACTGCGATGGTGCTGCCGAGGTTGCGGCACAGCTGCGACAGCGAACTGGCGACGCCCAGGTCCCGCACCGCGACCGAGTTCTGGATGGCCGTGGTGGAGGTGGGCATGGTGCCGCCCACGCACAGCCCCATGAGCGCCATGCCGAGGAGGCTGACGGCGATGCGGGTGCCGTTGTTGTCGACCAGGCTGACCAGGACCATCCCCGCCGACCCTGCGACCGCACCCGCGATGGGCCACACGCGGTAGTGGCCCGTGACCGTGATGCGCTTGCCCACGTATGTGCTGGCCGCGGTCATCCCGAGCATCATCGGCACGAGGAGCAGGCCCGAGTTCGTGGGTGACACGCCGGTGACGGCCTGCAGGAACAGGGGCATGAACGTGCTGACCGTCGTCATCGCCGCGCTGATGAGGGTGACCATGGGGACCATCACCTGCACGGTGTGGTTCCTGAACAGGTGCATGGGCACGATCGGGTTGGTGACCCGCGGTTCCCACCACAGGAAGACGACGATGAGTACCACGGACGCCACGGTCATGCCGACCGTCTGGGTCGAGCCCCATCCGAACTGCCCGGGGGACCAGGAGAGGGCGAGGATGAGGGTGGCGACACCCGACACGAGCAGGAGCGCCCCGACCGTGTCGATCGAGGTGTCCCTGCGGATCACCGGCAGGCGCAGGTGGCGCTGGGTCATCCAGAGCGCGAAGACGCCGAACGGCATGTTGACGATGAAGATCCAGCGCCACGACGTGTTGTCGACGATGAGCCCGCCGATGAGGGGGCCGGCGACGCTGGACAGGGCGAAGATGCTGGTGAACGCGCCGACGTACCTGCCGCGCTCGCGGGGCGGGACGATGTCGGCGATCACGATGAACGACATCGCCATCGCACCGCCGCTGCCGATCCCCTGCACGGCCCTCGCGAAGACGAGCATGCCCATGTTCTGCGCGAGCGAACACAGGAGCGACCCGAGCAGGAAGATCACGATCGCGAACTGGGTGAAGCGCTTCCGGCCGTAGAGGTCGCTGAACTTGCCGAACAGCGGGGTGGCTGCGGTGGACGTGAGGAGGTATGACGTGGACACCCAGGTGTAGGCCTTGATGCCACCGATGTCGGAGATGATCGTGGTGAGGGCGGTGCTGACCGTGGAGCCGTTGAGCGCCGACAGGCCGACGGCCGCCATCATCGCCGCGTAGACCATCTTGATCTCGCGCTGGGAAATGGAGAAGGGCTGGGTTTCGATGATTGCACACTACAACTAGTGACATTGTGCAGCGCGCACCGTGCGTACGCTGTGGGCCATGTCTGGTCTGCGGTTGTTCTCGGGGTCGATCGTTGCGCCGTTCGGGCCCGTCACTGTCGTCGCGGGGGATGACGGAGTGCGGGGCGTCTCGTTTGCCGGTGAACCCGGCGCGGGAGTGCCTGCCGGCGCCTCCGTGGAACCCGACGAGTCCCACCCCGTCGTGGCACGCGCGCTGGCACAGCTGCGCGAGTACCTGGCGGGGACGCGGCGCGAGTTCGACCTGCCGCTCGTCCTCGAGGGCACGGAGTTCCAGGTGGCGGCGTGGAGGGCACTTGCCCGGGTGCCCTACGGCACGACTGTCTCGTACGCCACGCAGGCGGCCAGCATCGGCAGGCCCACCGCCACGCGCGCAGTCGGGGCGGCCAACGGGCGCAACCCGGTCGCCATCGTCCTGCCGTGCCACAGGATCGTGGGGGCCGACGGGTCGCTCACCGGTTTCGCCGGCGGGCTGGAGACGAAGAAGTGGCTGCTTGCCCACGAAGGAGTCGTGCTGGCCGGGAGGGGAGCCGCATGAACAACGTGGCGAACGCTCTCACCCTGCTGTTGGTGGCGGTGCTCGGTTCCACCGCGGTACTCGACATCATGCGGAACCCGCAAGTGCTGGCGACGACGTCGCGGCTGGGCATCCCGGCCGAGAAGGTGCCCGTGCTCGGGGGAGTGAAGCTGCTCGCTGTCATCGGCCTGCTCGTGGGCACGGACTACGTGCGCCTGGCCCAGCTCACCGGTCTGTGCCTGGTGCTCTACTTCTCGGTGGCGGTCCTGACGCACGTGCGCGTCCGGGACGGTGCGAAGAACGCCGCGCCCGCGTTCGTCATGCTCGTGGTGTGCGGTCTCCACCTGCTGGCGACGGTGGCCAAGTAGCGACTGCCGCAGTCAGCGGAACTTGTCCCACTCCTCGGGGCCCTTGCCGTGCCTGGCGAGGCGCTTGACGATCCACACCGGGGCCTCCATCGGCTCGCCGTTGCGGATGCCGGCGACCATGTCGCCGTTCTCGTCCCACATGTGGCAGGTGTTCAGGTTCATCGCGTAGCCGCGCTCGCGCTCCTCGGGGGTCATCTCGTTCCGCGGCTTTGAGTCAGCCGAGCCGGCGCGCATCGACCAGCCGCTCTGGATGGCGACAGGGCCCATCGCGGTCAGCAGGGCGCCGATGTGGGTGCACCCGCGCGGCCCGCCGAACAGCTCCTTCACCTTGTTGTTGTACCCGCGGGCGATGGAGACACCCACGAGCCTGTCGTAGTCGGGGATGATGTCCACGCAGTGCGTGTGCGGGTGCTCGTTGAACGTGACGGTGACCTTCTCGATCGTGAAGGAGGGGAAGGCGACCTCGAGGTCCACGACCATGTGGTGGACCCACAGCACCTCGGGGTCCTCCTTGATGTAGAGGCCCGGCGGCTTCTCGTCCACGACGACACCTCTGAGGATGAACCGGGAGTCGTCGACCTTGTAGGTGCGCACCTCGTAGCGGCGCGTGTGGATCAGTTCGGTGCCCTCGGGGGCGGGGGGAAGCATCTCGTAGCTCACTCGGTCACTCTCTCAACATCTCTTGCCTGGGACGAACTGCCATTGTGGTGCGCCCGGGGCGTGCCGTCCGCATCGGGGCGGCGGTCGTGAACGAGAAAGGACCGGGGTGTCGCCACCCCGGCCCTCCGTTCTTGCTCGCAGTCAGGTCACTGCCACTTGAAGTGGGTGCTGTTGCCGGC
>CAYXRQ010000005.1:3205-17704 GCA_964466765.1 uncultured Bifidobacterium sp.
GCATCCGATGCGGTGTCGGTGATGGTGCTGAACGACTTGTCGCCGCGCGTGACCGACGAGACTGCGAGGGTCGCACCGCTGCTGGTGCTGGCGGCAGTGATCGTGCAGCCTCCCCTGGGGCCGCTGACGTTGTAGAAGAGCCCGCCCACGTCCTGCCATGACGTCTCGGACGGCAGCGGTGCGCGCTGCGGGCGCCAGAAGGTGAGTGTGAGCGTGTTGGCGCCCGGGTTCTTCAGGTCGTTCGGGATCGCGTACGTGCCGTCGGCGGCGTGGAGCGTGACGGCCGGGTTCGAGCCGACCTGGAAGGTCCGCACGCTCGGTGCGGTCTGGATGACGCCCGAGATCACCTGGCTGGACGACGTGACCATCTTCCCGGTCTTGTCGGTGAACTTGTACCTGATCGTGTCGCCGACCTTCATGCCGTCCGGCCCGGGCATGCGCGGCTTGATCTCGTTCATCCAGCTCTGCCCGTCGGCGAGCGTCCCCTTCGACGGGATCACGTTCGGCAGGCCGTCGTTGTCCGGGTCGCACGAGGAGAAGATCCACTCATCCATCGTCGCGTCGTACGCGGTGTCGGAGGGCCAGTTGGCCGGGGGCTGCGCGGAGTTCAGCGGGTTCCGGGCAATGACTTTCGACCCGCAGAAGTCCGCGTAGTTCGTGGATCCGCCCGAGAGCGGGAGGGCGTTGGACGCGGGCTGGGGCTGCTGCGGGTTGTCGTAGTCGGGCGAGATGGTGACCGCACGGCTCGTGGGGCCCGAGCACCAGGAGATGCCCGTGCAGTCGACGTTGAAGTAGCCGAAGTCCGCCCCGGTGCGGGAGCTGAAGTACTTCGCAGTCGAGTTGAAGTTGAAGAACACGCCCTGGAAGGTGTTGATCATCTTCGAGAGTCGTGTCGACGCCGCGGGGTTGTCGCCGGGGTTGTCGATGTTGTACGCGTTCAGGTTCACGCACTCGCCGCCGCAGATGAGGCCGGTCATGATCATGGCCTCTCCGAACTGGGACCCGTCGCTCTTGGCCGGGGTCGAATAGAAGGCGTCATCGACGAGGTCGAGCTTTCCGTCGTTGTCGTCGTCGACATCGACGAACGCGGGCAGTCCGTCACCGTCCGCGTCCGCACCGGCCGGGTTGTCGACCGGGTCGGCGAACGCGCGGACACTCGCGCCCTGCACCTTGGTCTTGCCGAGGCTGGTGCGTGCCGGGGGCACGCCTCCCGTGACGGCGACGGCCTTGCCGGTGACGGCGACGACCGGCTTGGCGACGTTGGTGTAGGCGTAGTTGCCCTTCACCGCGACCGTGCCGAGGTTGACTGTGCCTGCCTTCGGCACCTGCTTCATCGCGGTGAAGCCGGCCTTCGCCTTGGAGATTGTCTTTGCCTGGGCCTTGGCCGACGCCATGTACTTGAGCATCACGGGCCCGACGTACGCGCCGGACGTGCTCACCACGGAGATCGTCATGGCATTGGTGTCGGACTTCGAGATGCCCGTGAGGGACACCGACCCGTTGGACGATGTGCCCATGTACGCCTTGCCGGCCTTGGTGACCGCGAGCATGCGGTACCCGGCGGCCAGCTTGGCCTTGATGGTCACTGTCGTCGTTGCGGCCTGGGTCGCCGTCCCGACCATCACTGACGCGGCGATCAACGACGCGGCGACCCCGACGAGTGCGCGGCGGTGCCTGGTGGTTCTCATGGTCTCTCCCCGGGTTCGTCCCGCGCTGAATGTAGTTCAGTCCCGGGGCCGAGGACCATGCACGGCCCGTCTTTCGGGGCCATGATGGTGGGGTGGGATCGCTGAAGGACAATTTGAAGTCGGACCTGACCGCCGCCATGAAGGCAGGCGACGAGACGGCCAGGAGCACTCTCCGGATGGCGCTTGCCGCCGTCACGAACGCGGAGGTCGCCGGTGACGAGGCGGTCGAGCTCTCCGACGACCAGGTGGTCGCGGTGCTGCAGGCGGAGGCGAAGAAGCGCTCCGAGGCGGCCGAGATCTACGCCCAGGCCGGCCGGACGGATGCGGCCGCAAAGGAGAAGTCTGAGCTGGCGGTGCTCGAGCGCTACCTGCCCGCCGCGATGAGCGAGGCCGAGATCGGCGCAGTCGTGGCCGAGGAGGTCGCCGCTGCGGCGGCAGCGGGGAACACCGGCCCGAAGGCCATGGGCGCCGTGGTGAAGGCAGTCCGTGCGCGTGTCGGTGCGTCCGCCGACGGCTCGGTGGTTGCCAACCTGGTCAAGTCCGCGCTCTCCTGACGAAGGCGCCGCCCGGCATGAGCAGCATCCACCCTCACACCCCGCCGTCCGGGGCCATGCACCGGACAGTCGCGGCACTGCGGCGCGCGATCAAGGCGATCCACCACGTCCACCCGGAGCACGGTGATGCCGGTGTCGCGGCAGCGGCGGAGTCCCTCGCGGACAGCCTCGAGGCGGCGGGCACCCTGGGCATCCGCCAGGAGTCCCTGCTGCGCCACACCCGCAGCCCGCTCTCCGGCGTGATGAACCCGGTTGCCCCGCCGCTCACGAGCGAGTACCACGCGGACCGGGTCGTCAGCACCGTCATGTTCAACGAGGCGTACCAGGGCCCGCCGGCCTGTGTGCACGGGGGGTTCGTGGCCGCACTGCTGGACGAGGCACTCGGCAGGGCCCGCCACCTGACCGACCGCAACTGTGTGACCGGGTCGCTCACGGTGAACTACCGGAAGCCGACACCCGTGAACGTGGAGCTCACGGTGGAGGCCCGGATCGTGGAGATGCACCCGCGGAAGATGCTGGTGCGCGGGGAGATCCTCCACGGCGGGGACGTCACCGCGGAGGCAGAGGCGGTGTTCGTCTTCCTGGACACCGAAAAATTCAATGCACTCGTCGTTGACGCGAGGAAAGCGAGTAGCAATGGGTGACCGCGGCCCGTCAGGTCGGGCCGGGCAAGGGGGCGACCGTGTCGAACGAACTGATCCTTGACTCTCTGAGGCGGCGCTTCCGCGCGCTCTTCTCCCTGTACGAGGAGTGCATGGAGACGACCAGCCTCGAGCAGATCAACCATCACCTCGGCGAGAACGTGATGCCGATCGCGTTCTCGCTCTTCCACTACGTCAACATGCACGACGCCTCGTTCATGATGCTGTCCGGCGAGATGTTCATCGCGAACGACGAGTGGATGGAGCGCATCGCGCCGTCCATCCCGGACCACGGGAAGCACCGCACGCCGGGCGAGATGCACCTCCAGCAGATCGGGGACAAGGAGGCCTTCACCGAGTACATGAACCTCGTGTTCGGCCGCACCGAGGCCTGGCTGGCCCGGCTGGACCCCGCCGAACTGGACCGCGTGCTGCTGACCAGGCCGTTCGGGCCCGCAGTGGCCAGCACGTACTCCGCACGGGTCGCAGGCGAGGCCGGGCTGACCGTGCTCGACGGCATCGAGTGCTGGCTGTACCAGCACGGCCTGCGCCACATGGGCGAGATCGAGCATGCGCGTGCGTTCGTGGGGCTGACCGGCTTCACCAGCTGACGGCGCGGCTCCCGTTGCCGGGGCGGGGCAGGGGCAGAGTGGCGCTCACGGCAGGACTTGAACCTGCGACCCCTTGCTCCGGAGGCAAGTGCTCTATCCGCTGAGCTACGTGAGCGTGACGAGTCGTTCGACGCGCGTGGCCACAGGCTAGCCCCGCGCAGAAAGGAACGCTTCGGCGCGTGCCGCGGCAGGCAGAATGGGCTCCCATGCCGGATCCTTTCCTCACAGTCGCCGCCCGTCTCGGGCCCGCATTCGCCGCGGTCGCGGGTGCGCCGGCGGATGCCGTGGTGCGCCCCAGCGACCGTGCCGATGCCCAGGCGAACGGGGCGCTCGCGCTCGCGAAGACCGTGGGCGGGAGCCCGCGTGACGTCGCCCAGCGCGTGCTTGACGTGGCGGGTGACCTCTCCGACATCCTCGTGTCGACCGAGATCGCCGGTCCCGGCTTCATCAACCTCGTCTTCGCGGGGGCGTTCATCGAGAACGAACTCGCCGGCATGGCGGCCGACGAACGGCTGGGGGTTCGTGCCGCGGAGCGTCCGGGCCGGGTCGCCATCGACTACTCGGCACCGAACGTCGCCAAGGAGATGCACGTCGGCCACCTGCGCAGCACGGTCATCGGCGACTCAGTCGCGCGGATGGTGCAGTTCGCCGGCCACACCGTGATCAGGGAGAACCACATCGGCGACTGGGGCACCCAGTTCGGGATGCTCATCGAGCACCTGCTGGACGTGGGCGAGGACAAGGCCGCTGACGAGCTGGGCGTGGGCGACCTCGACGGGTTCTACAAGGAGGCGCGGCGCAAGTTCGACGCGTCCGACGAGTTCAAGACACGGTCGCGCGAGCGCGTCGTGGCACTGCAGGGCGGCGACGCCGAGACGCTCCGCCTGTGGCGCATCTTCGTGTCGCTGAGCACGGTGTACTTCAACGAGATCTACCGCCGCCTCGGCGTGCTGCTCACCGACGACGATCTCATGGGCGAGAGCGCGTACAACGACATGCTCGATGACGTCGTCCGCCGGCTGAGTGACGCGGGCCTGCTGCAGGTGGACGACGGTGCGGACGTCGTGTTCCCCGAGGGATTCGCCAACCGGGACAACGAGCCGCTCCCGATGATCGTGCGCAAGGGAGACGGCGGGTACGGGTATGCCGCCACAGACCTGGCGACCGTGATCGACCGTGTGGAGCGGAACCACGTCACCTCGATGCTGTACGTGGTCGGCGCACCGCAGGCCCAGCACCTGCAGATGGTCGAGGCCGTCTCCCGGATGGCCGGCTGGATCGACGACGGCACCGAGTTCGAGCATGTCGCCTTCGGCAGCGTGCTCGGGTCCGACCGCAAGATGCTGAAGAGCCGCAGCGGCGAGTCGATCAAGCTCATCGCCCTCCTCGACGAGGCCGTCGAGCGCGCATCGACCGCCATCGCGGAGAAGAACCCCGACATGCCCGCCGACGAGCGGGCGCGGGTGGCCGCGATGGTGGGGATCGGCGCCGTGAAGTACGCGGACCTCAGCGGGGACCGCATCAAGGACTACATCTTCGACTGGGAGCGCATGCTGTCGTTCGACGGCAACACCGCGCCGTACCTTCAGTACGCGCACGCCCGCATCTGCTCCATCTTCCGCCGGGCCGGCATCGACCGTGCGTCGGTGCGCACCGTGCGTCCCGCGCTCGGCGACCCCAGGGAGCGGGCGCTCGCGCTCCGTCTGCTGAGGTTCGACGCGGCCGTGTGGGACGCGCTGGACGGGTACCACCCGCACAAGTTGTGCACCTACCTCTACGACCTGGCGTCCGACTTCACCTCCTTCTACGAGCACTGCCCGGTGCTGAAGGCCGAGGACGAGGCAGTCCGCGCCTCGCGTCTCTTCCTCTGCGACACCACGGCACGGGTCATGTCGTGCGGGCTCGACCTGCTCGGGATCCAGGCTCCGGAGCAGATGTGAGCGCCATCAGCCGTTCGCTCCTGCCGGAGACTGCCGAGGTGTCGGCCGCTGGTGTCCTCTCCGTCGGTGGTGTCGAGGTGGCGCAACTTGCCGCCGAGTTCGGCACGCCGCTCTATGTCTACGACGAGCGCCACCTGCGCTCCCGTTGCCGGCAGGCCGTGGCGGAGTTCGGGGCCGGCCGCGTGGTGTACGCGGCCAAGGCTTTCCTGTGCGGGGCGATGGCGCGCCTGGTCCACGAGGAGGGCCTGCTGCTGGATGTCGCGACCGGTGGTGAGCTCCATGCGGTCCTGTCCGCCGGGGTGCCGGCGTCTGTGTGCACGGTCCACGGGAACAACAAGTCGGACGACGAGCTGCGCCAGGCGGTCACCGCCGGGGTGCTCCACATCGTGGTGGACAGCTTCGACGAGCTCGACCGGCTCGACCGCCTGCACGCATCCGGTCTGCCCGTCCCCGACGTCCACCTGCGGATCACCCCCGGCGTGCACGCCCACACGCACGAGTACGTCTCCACGGGCCAGGACGACTCGAAGTTCGGCTTCAACCTGGCGAACGGTGACGCACACACCGCGATCGCACGGGCACGTTCGGCGTCGTCGGTGAACCTCGTGGGCCTGCACTGCCACATCGGGTCGAACGTGATGTCGGCCGCGCTGTTCGAGAAGGCGAGCCGCGTGATGGTGGACCTGTTCGCCGGCACGGGGCTGCCGGAGCTCACGCTCGGCGGCGGCCTCGGCGTCGCGTACACCGGTGACGAGACGGCCCCGACGATGGGCGAGTGGGGGTCAGCCATCCGTGCCGCCACCGCGGGCCTCCCAGAGGGCACCGTGGTGCGTGTGGAGCCGGGACGCAGCATCGTGGCGACAGCGGGCATGACCGTCTACTCGGTCGGCACCGTGAAGAGCATCCCCGGGGTGCGCGAGTACGTGGCCGTCGACGGCGGGATGAGCGACAACCTGCGCCCCATGCTCTACGGCAGCGGGTACGAGGCGTTCGACCCTGCGCGCACGGACGCACCGCGCCCGGTGCGCGCCCGCGTGGTGGGCAAGCACTGCGAGAGCGGCGACGTGCTGATCGAGGACGCGGCCCTGCCCGGCGGCCTCCGGCCCGGCGACCTGCTGGTCACGCCCGTCACCGGTGCGTACGGGCACTCCATGGCGAACAACTACAACAGGGTCCCGCGGCCGGCCGTGGTGTTCGTGGCTGATGGCGCGGCGCGGGTCGTGGTGCGCAGGGAGACCTTCGAGGACCTCGTCCGTCTCGACACCTGAGTGATCCACGTCCCGCGGGGATGACGCACGCTCCCCGTACGGTGGCGGTGACCAGGAGGTTGCCATGCGTGACATCGAGTTCTGCCCGGAATGTGGTGCGCCCGTGATCGGGTTCACGAACGACCAGAGGTGCACATCGTGCGGCCTGACGTACCTGGACATGGTCGACCTCCTCGACGGCGATGACCTCATGGAGGATGATCTCGGCCCGGACGAAGTGGACGATGATGTCGACGACGGCTACGGGGACGGGGAGTCAGAGTCCGACGAGTGGTGAAATCCCTGTCCCGCAAGGGTCCAGGGAGAATTCCCCACCGTTGTCCACAGGCCCAGCCGTAGGCTGGGGTCCCTATGACACAGGTTCCCTCCGCCTCGCGCACGGTGCGCATCGGCGTGCTCGGTTGCGGCAACGTCGGGTCAGCCTTCGTGCAGCTCGTGGCGACGCAGGCCGACATGGTCGAGGCGCGCACGGGCATACGGCTCGAGGTCGTGAAGGTGGCCGTGCGCAACGTGTCGAAGTCGCGCGACGTCACGCTCGCTGACGGCGTGCTCGTGCGCGACGCCCGTTCCGTCGTGGAGGACCCGCAGGTCGACCTCGTTGTCGAGCTGATCGGGGGCATCGAGCCCGCACGGGAGTTGATCTCCACGGCGCTCGCGGCCGGCAAGCCCGTGGTCACCGGCAACAAGGAACTCCTCGCGAACGTCGGGCACGAGCTGTGGGCCCAGTCCGACCAGGCAGGCGCCGATCTCCTCTTCGAGGCGGCCGTCGCCGGCGGCATCCCGCTCGTGCGGGCGCTCCGGGAGTCACTCCGCGGGGAGCCGGTGCGCCGCGTCATGGGCATCGTGAACGGCACCACGAACTTCATCCTCACCAAGATGACGGAGGAGGGCGCCGACTACTCGGCCGCGCTCACGGAGGCACAGCGGCTCGGCTTCGCCGAGCGCGACCCCACGGCCGACGTCGAGGGCTTCGACGCGGGGGCGAAGGCCGCGATCATCGCGAGCATCGCGTTCGGCGCCAAGGTGGTCGCTGGCGACGTGTACCACGAGGGCATCAGCAGCATCACGGCCGCGGACATCGCGATCGCGCGGCGCCTGGGGTACGTCGTCAAGCTCCTCGGCATCGCAGAGCGCCAGGACGGTTCCGTGGCCGTGCGCGTGCACCCGGCCATGGTCCCGCTCACGCACCCGCTGGCAAGCGTGCGCGACAGCTACAACGCGGTGTTCGTGGAGGGCGATGCCGTGGGCTCGCTCATGTTCTACGGCCGCGGTGCCGGTGGGTTCCCCACGGCGTCCGCGGTGCTCGGAGACGTGATCGACGCGGCCGTCAACCTGGTGAAGGGCACCCACGGCACCATCGGTTCGTTCGCGCGTGTCCCAGTGGTGCCGATCGACGAGACCAGCAGCCAGTACCTGGTGGGCCTCGACGTGGAGGACAAGCCGGGAGTGCTGCACGCCATCACCGGCATCTTCGCCGCGCACGGTGTCAGCATCCGCGCGGCCGAGCAGGAGGGCATCGGCACCGACGCCCGCCTGGTGTTCATCACCCATGATGCCCGTGAGTCGGACGTGCAGGCGTGCCTGCGCGAGTTCCGCGACCTCGGGGTGGTTCGCCGCACGTCCGGCCTGCTGCGCGTCATCGGCGAGTAGGCACGTGCGCTACGTCTCCACCCGCGGCGCGGCGCCGGAACTCGGGTTCGCCGACGTGGTCCTCGCCGGCCTCGCCACGGACGGCGGGCTGTACGTGCCGTCCGACTGGCCGGCTCTCCCCGCATCCCTGCCCGACGGGTACGCCGCGCTCGCCGCCGAGGTGCTCATGCCGTACGTGGGCGGTGACTTCACCCGGGAGCAGATGTCCGCCCTCTGCGGGGACGCGTACTCCACGTTCCGCCACCCCGAGGTCGTCCCGCTCGTGGGTCTCGAGCCCGGCCATCACCTGATGGAGCTGTTCCACGGGCCGACGCTCGCGTTCAAGGACGTGGCGCTGCAGCTGCTCGGGCGGCTCTTCGACTCCATCCTCACGGCGCGCAACGAGCGCGTGATGATCGTCGGTGCCACCAGCGGCGACACCGGCAGCGCCGCGATCGACGGGGTGAAGGGCTGCGGCAACGTGGACATCGTCATCCTGTACCCGCACGGCCGCGTGAGCGACGTGCAGCGGCGCCAGATGACCACGGTCGACTCGCCGAACGTGCACACGGTGGCGGTGGACGGCACGTTTGACGACTGCCAGGACCTGGTGAAGGCCATGTTCAACGATGCCCCGTTCCGCGAGCGGCACAACCTGTCCGCGGTGAACAGCATCAACTGGGCCCGGGTGATGGCACAGGTCGTCTACTACGTGGAGGCCGCGCGCCGGATCGGCGGCGAGATCGACGTGACCGTTCCCACCGGCAACTTCGGCAACGTGCTGAGCGGTTGGATCGCCCGCCGCATGGGGGCGAACATCGGACGCCTGGTGGTGGCGAGCAACGACAACGACATCCTCACCCGGTTCTTCGAGTCGCACGAGATGCGGGCAACGGGCGTGCACCCCACCCTCAGTCCCAGCATGGACATCCAGGTGTCGTCCAACTTCGAGCGGCTCCTGTTCGAGATGAACGGCCGCGACGGCGCCGTGACACGGGAGCAACTGGGGCGTTTCCGTGACAAGGGGACACTGCTCGTGGAGACCGACCAGTACGAGGAGTGGATTGCGCCGGTGTTCCGGGCGTCCCGAGCCTCCGACCACGACACCCTCGTGACCATCAGGTCCGTGCACGAGTCCACGGGGATGCTCATCGACCCCCACACGGCGGTGGGGGTGAAGGCGGCGCGGGAGCACATGCGCGACGGCGTCCCCATGGTCACCATGGCCACCGCACATCCTGCGAAGTTCCCGGATGCCGTGGAGCGCGCGACCGGGGTGCGCCCCGGACTGCCCGCGCACCTGGCTGACCTCCTGACGATGCCGGAGCGCACCGTGCGACTGCCGAACGATCTGCAGGCCGTGGAGAAGTTCGTGGCGTCAGTGGCGCGCTAGCCGTCGCCCCCGCCGCCGCCGATGGCGCCGAGCACGCCACCGATGATGATCACCCACCCGATGATCACGATCGGGAACACCACGGCAAGAACGCACCACAGGATGATCGCGAGGGTCCATCCCAGGCACCCGCCGCCGAACCACGACGGCATCAGCAGCACCTCCCGACGGGCCCGGTGCCGTTCATCGCAGTGCCTCCGCGGCCGCACCGGCGAGGGCGACAAGGGCGCGCATGCGGGAATCGAGCAGGTCGGGGTCATCCAGCTCCGGTTGGCGAAGCCGGAGCGCGACCCACATGTCGGCTGATTCCCCGGTGGGGAACTCCACGAGGAGTCGCTCGTCCTCGAGACCGAGAGCGGCGACTGCCGGACCGATGCAGGCGCGAAGGCCGGAGGCCCCGAGGGGGGAGCCTTCCGTGACGAGAGCCGCGATCTCGATCGCGTCTCCCGAACCGAGGTCACTCGTGGGCTCGCCGATGAAGTAGCGGATGCCGCCCAGTTCGGCCTCGTCCAGGTTCTCCTCGCCGAGCTTCTGCTCGTCGTGGTGGCCACCCTCCAGCACGATCCAGTCGAGGACCGTGACGATGTTGCGGTCGAGCCCGGTGAGGATTTCCTCCCGGGCGCTGAACTCCCAGTCCTCGATCATCATTTCTGCACGTCCGGTCCGTGACCGTGGTCGACGGTGCACCTTGCCACCGTGCGCCCGCCGAAGAGTGCATCGACCGCATCAGCGAACCTCCCGAGCAGCGTCTGGCCGAGCGGGGTGTATTCCTTTGCCCGGAAACCGTCGAGGAGCGAGGTGTACCACCACTGCTGGCATGCATCGCCGGCGTTGAACTCTCCCCAGAACCCGTCCGCGGAGCCCGTCTCCTGCTTCCACCGCGCGAAGTCGCGCACGGCTTTCTCGCTGTTGTTGACCTTGTCGGCCAGCTTCACGAGGAGTGCCGGGTTATCACTGTCCATGGCCCCGAGGTGGTCGAGTGCCACCTGCTTGCGGGATCCCCAGCTGGCCTTCCGGTCCGCTCCCTCAGGTTCCACCGGCTCGCTGCAGCTCTCGACGATTTTTGCGACCTGCGGCGACACCTTGTCCGCGATGACCTCGAACGGCACGTGCTGGTCCTCGGTGATGTCGTGGAGCAGGGCCGCCGCGGCCTGAGTCTCTGATCCGCCTGCCTCGATCACGTTTCCGGCCACCGAGAGCAGGTGCCCGATGTAGGGCTCGTTGTCCCGCTTGCGCGCCTGCTTTGCGTGGTGCTCGAGAGCCAGGGTCATTGCCGCCGCGAACAACGGGCCTGCAATCCATCGGGGATCAGGTTCGGTCATGGATTTCCTTTCCTTGCGGTGTCACTGTGACCCCGCACCTTGATGGTGACGAACGGGTGTGTCGTCCCGCAAGGGGCACACCGGGGCGGGACCTGCCCCAGCCGGCCGGGCTACAGGCCGCAGTTGCGCGCCATGAACTTACGGAACCGCTGCGAGGCCTCCGCGATGTCCGTGTCGTTCGCGATCTTGTCGAGGCTCTCGGCCACCTCTGGGACGGCCTTCATCTCTGCCAGGTTGTACTTGTACTCGGCGTAGATGGCGTCCATGGCCTGCATGCCGCCGAGCATCGCCTTCACGTCGCTCTTCACGTCGAGCGGGGCCTCGTCGAAGAGCTTCTGGGACGAGGCGATGATCGTTGACCAGGCCTTCTTCATGGCCGCAGGGTCGCTCATGGCCGTGGGGTCGTTGCCGTGGGTCGCGGTGCTCTCGGCGTTCAGTTGCTGGGCGGTCAGGCAGAAGTCGGCGAACTCGGGGTTGACCGTGCCGCTGAAGGTCTCCTCTGACGCCGAGGGGGAGCCACCGCAGGAGGCCAGAAAAAGCATGCCCACGGCAGTCACGCGAAGAGTTCTCCTCATGAATCCCAAGGTACCAATGGCCCGGTCTGATGCCCATGTCGCCGTCTGCGACCGGCCTGGGTCGTTGTGTTCGGGCAGGGTCGGGGCTATGGTTGGACTCGCTCGGGTCACCCGAGGTCTCCCCAGGTCCTGCTGGCGTCACACAAATGACACAGTGGCCACCGGGTCGAGATTCAGTTGCCTCACCGGTCGGAAATCGATGCGGCAAGCCCCCCAGACGCACCCCCACGCGGGTCGCAGGAAAGCAGGAACAATGGCTGCAGATGCCCTCGAGAAGTCCGCACTCGAATCCAAGGACAAGGAACAATTGGTCGCCATCGCAGAGGCACTCGGCGTGAAGGCCGGGGCCCGTGCCACGAAGGCCGTGCTCGTGGAGAAGATCCTCGAGAAGACGGGCGCCGGCGCCGAGCAGGCCCCGCCCGCACCGGCCCCGAAGGAGGAGCCGTCCGCACACGGGGATTCCCCGCGCGAGGGCCGTTCCGGGGACCGTGGCCGCGGCGGCGACAGGCCCGCACGCAGCAACGACGAACCGAAGGTCTATCTCGGTGCCGATGGCGAGCCGCTCGCCGAGTGGGAAGTGGAGCTCGCCAGGCACGAGGGCCGCATTGACGATCTGAAGGTCGCCGGCGAGGGCGGCCAGTCCCGCGAACGTGGCGACAGGAACGGTGACCGGGGCGACCGTGGCAATGACCGCGGCGACCGCAACGGTCAGCGACAGGGCGGTGACCGCAACGGCCAGCGCCAGGGCGGCAACCAGAACGGCCAGCGCCAGGGCAACAGCCAGGGCGGCGGGAACCAGGGTGACTGGGACGGCGACGGACGCAACAGCCGCAGCCGTCGGCGCCGCCGCGGACGCGGCGGACGGGACGAGGGCCCGCAGGGCGAGGACCGCTTCGGCGACCAGGGCGACGATGACCAGACGTACAGCACCGAGCCCGTGAAGGTGGAGGGCTACCTGGACCTGCGCGACGAAGGCTACGGATTCCTCCGCATCGGCGGTTACCTGCCGACACGCGAGGACGCGTACATCCCGGTGAAGCTCACGCGCCAGTTCGGCCTCCGCAAGGGCGACCATGTGACGGGTCTCTCGCGTCCCGCCGGCCGCAACGAGAAGAACCCCGCGATGCTCGAGATCCACACGGTCAACGGCAAGGACCCGGAGAAGGCGCGCCAGCGCCCGCGATTCGAGGACCTCACGCCGCTGTTCCCTGACTCGAAGCTGCGCATGGAGAACCCAGCGGACCCCACCAACATGACGGCGCGCATCATCGACCTGATCTCGCCGATCGGCAAGGGCCAGCGCGGTCTCATCGTGTCGCCGCCGAAGGCGGGCAAGACCACGGTGATGAAGACCATCGCCCAGTCGATCGAGCAGAACAACCCCGAGGTGAAGCTCATCGTGCTGCTCATCGACGAGCGTCCCGAGGAAGTGACCGACATGAAGCGGACGGTCAAGGGTGAGGTCATCTCCTCCACCTTCGACCGCCCGAGCGACGAGCACACGCACATCGCCGAGATGACGATCGAGAAGGCGAAGCGCATGGTCGAACTGGGCGAGGACGTCGTGATCATCCTCGACGGCATCACCAGGCTCTCCCGCGCGTACAACCTCGCCGCACCGGCGAGCGGACGCATCATGTCCGGTGGTATCGACGCAGGCGCGCTGTACCCGCCGAAGAAGTTCTTCGGCGCGGCCCGCAACGTGGAGGAGGGCGGTTCGCTGACCATCCTCGCCACTGCACTCGTGGAGACAAACAGCCGCATGGACGAGGCGATCTTCGAGGAGTTCAAGGGCACCGGCAACATGGAGCTGCGTCTCGACCGCAGGATTGCGGAGCGCCGCGTCTTCCCGGCGATCGACGTGGTGGGATCCAGCACCCGTCACGACGAGCTGCTCTTCGATCGCAAGCAGTTCTCGCTCGCGGTGAAACTGCGCCGGGTCCTCGGCGGCATGGCCCAGGACGGCAACCCCGCCCCGGGCCTGGAGATGCTGATGGACCGCCTGAAGACCTTCCGCACCAACGAGGAGTTCCTCGCCGAGGTGGCCAAGACCCCGGGCGTCTAGCCCGGGACCCGTCTCCGGCTGGGTTCCCGGCCCCATTGGGGGGTCGAGGGACCGCCGATACACTCACAGTCCGTTTCGAGGAGATGCCATGAAGACCGACACCCATCCCGAGTACTCAGATGTCAACGTGAAGTGC
Source organism: uncultured Bifidobacterium sp. (assembly GCA_964466765.1). Lineage (GTDB taxonomy): Bacteria > Actinomycetota > Acidimicrobiia > Acidimicrobiales > Ilumatobacteraceae > UBA2093. The sequence goes on from CAYXRQ010000005.1 coordinate 17,028, forward strand.
TCGTGCGGCAACGCGTTCACGACCCGCAGCACCAAGGGCGGCGCGCTCAACGTCGAGCTCTGCAACGAGTGCCATCCCTTCTACACCGGCAAGCAGAAGCTCGTCGACACCGGCGGCCGCGTGGAGCGCTTCAACAAGCGCTACGGCGCGCGCAAGACCGCCCCGAAGAAGGCCGAGTAGTTGTCGACCGACCCCGAGCGTCGGTCACGTCTCCTCTCACTCAAGCTCCGCGCTCTCGTCCGCACGCACCTCGGACTCGGGGAGGACCCCGCGGGCACTCCGCACGTCTTCGCCCCCGGTGCGGCGTTTCTTACCGATGACGCCGCGTGGTTCCTGATCGACGGCGACGCGTCCCGTTGCATCGGACCGGTCATCGCCTGGGCTGCCCGGCAGGGCATCGACCGCGTCATCAACATCATCGCCGAGGACGGCGTGGGCATCGCCGCCCGTCGTGCCTCGTGGTTCGGCGGACCCGTCAGGGTGTGGTCCGCGGACGACCACGACATCGCGCCCGCCGTTCCAGATGCGCATCTCCCGTTCCTGGCGCCGAAGCCCGGACACCTCGACCTCGCGACGATGATCGAGGAGGCAGGCGCCGAGGTGGTCGTGGAGCACGGCGTCGTCATGGGCGAGGTGCGCGGCCTCGAGATGTGCAGGGTGGTGGACGACGAGACCAC
>CAYXRQ010000006.1:0-15652 GCA_964466765.1 uncultured Bifidobacterium sp.
CATCACGTCGGCGGTGGTGTCGCCCGGTGGGATGCCCACGCGCTTGAGGCTCAGGGTGACGGCGCGGTGGCCGCTGACGCGGTGGCCGTGCACGTTGCGCTGCAACCAGCGCTGGTAGGCGGGCTCGGCGTTCAGCGCCGCCACGTCGATGGCGGGCGCAGGCCCCACGCCCTCGGGGTCGACGAAACCGGCCTTCACGCGGGCCAGCTCGGCCTCGGGGATCAGGTGCTCGTGGCCGCCAGCGTCATCGGCCAGGATGGCGGCGAATTCGGCGTTCACGGCGTCGACGAATTTCTGCCCCTCGGCCTTCACCAAGATCTTGATGCGGGCCTTGTAAAGGTTGTCGCGGCGGCCGGCCAGGTTGTAGACGCGGACGATGGCCTCGATGTAGACGAGGATCTGCTGCCAGGGCACGAAGGCGTTGATCTCGGTGGCGACGATGGGCGTGCGGCGAGCGCTATGGCCAGGGCCGCCGGGTTGACGGGCGTTCGCGCGAACCTGATGCCGGAAGACAAGGTGACGGCGATCCGGGAATTAGCCGCGCAGTGGGGGGAGACGGCCATGGCGATCGTGGTCCGGGCCAAGGACGCCGAGGTGACCGAGCAGGAGATCATCGACTTCTCCCGGGAGCGCCTGGCCAGGTTCAAGTGCCCGACCCGGGTGGAGTGGGCCGAGGCCCTGCCCCGCAACCCCAGCGGGAAGGTCCTGAAGAAGGACCTCCGCGAGCCCTACTGGGCAGGGCACGAACGCCGCGTGAACTGACCCCCTGAATCCCCCTGTCGGTGGACAGGGCCCCTGGCGGTGCTTATTGTTGGGCCAACCACGGACACAGGGGGCGTCATGAGGTCAGGTCGTCGGTTCATCGCAGGGACATTGCTCGCAGGGGCGCTCGCCGCAGTCTCACCGGTGTCGGTCGTGCAGGCCGCCACCGCTGCCACCAAGCTGACAGCAAGGGTCAAGGGAGCCGCGGCAGGCACGCAGCTCCTCGCCGTCTACAGCACGGGCGCCAGCGCCCGGGCAAAGGTGAGCGGGGGCAAGGCCACCATCACGTTGCCGAAGAACGTGAAGGCGAGCGGCAAGGTGAGCCTCCATCTCGTCAACCCGAACGGCTCGTACGCGGGGTCCGTCTCGATCGGCAAGACCACAGGCAAGAAGACGACCTGGTACGGGGGGATCAAGGCGAAGCCCGGCAAGACCACTTCTCTCGGCACCATCACCTACTCAGCCGCCCAGCAGTACGCGTCCACAAAGGCCGCCGGCTCGACCGCCTCGCTGCCGCTCACGGGGACCCTGAAGAACGCGAGCAAGGCAGGCAAGCCCGCCGGCGCCGGCCGCCTCGGCCTGGCCGCATCCAAGGCAGTCTCCTCCGCATCACTCGCACCCGGTGACTCGATCGAGTGGACCTGGGGCGTGCAGGCCTTCGCCGCGTCGGAGCAGGAGGCCGGCGGCGACCTTGACGGTGACGGCATGCCGAACACGCTCGACATCGACGACGACGGCGACGGGTTCCCCGACCAGCTCGACCAGTCGGCGGGCAAGTCCGGCTCCAAGCCCACCGCGCTCTACGACGCGTTCAGCTCGCTGACCACCGGCATCGGCTCGGGGCAGAGCGCCATCAACTACAACATCCTGTCGCAGAAGTACGCCGACCCCGCGGAGCTGCGCAAGCAGCTGTCGATCCTCGTGGACGCCAACTTCACCCTCAACACCCGGCTCGTCGCCCCCTTCGTCACGGACAACCCGAACCTGTCCATCCAGGACGCCTGGGTCGACTGCACCGGCCTCGCCTGGTGCCTCACGGAGGACTCGGGCAGCACCCTCGACACGTTCGTCAGCGCCCCGCGGATCCTCTCCTGGGGCGACGGCAACATCAAGGACTACTGGAAGTACGCGTTCCGCAAGGACGGCCAGACCACCTGCAGCATCTACGTGCCGACGTCCGACCCGACCGGCTGCAAGTCGGTGAAGTGGGCCGAGTTCAGCATGCACAAGATGCTCACCGCCGCCAAGGCGAACGGCGGGAGCATGCCGGCGACGGCACCCACCTGGACCGACCACACGGGCGGCTTCGGTCTCTACGACGCCTACCGGGAGTACCCGGCCGGCAGGGGCGGCAACGCATCCGGCTTCGACCTGACGGCGAACATCCAGCCGCGCGGCTACACGAAGTTCCTCGACAACTTCAAGGCCGGTGACGTGCTCACGGTGAAGGCCACCCTCAGTGACGGCTCCTCTGCCGAGATCTCGATGACGATCGCCCCGTTCTTCGTCACCGCTCCGACCGCCTTCTCCTTCACGCCGGCCGGCGGAACGGAGCAGACGGTCGACTACGTGACCGCGGAGAGCTGCAACGGCACGGACCAGCCCGGATGCCGGCTGGGCAGCGAGTCACGGAGGGTCCGTGTCTCGGCGGCGAACCCGAAGCTGACCGTCAAGTTCTGGCGGCCCCAGCGCATGCGGGTCTCGGGTGCCGATGACGCGATTGCCGGCACGGACACCTACCTCGACATGGGATCGCTCAACTACCGCGTCTCGGGCTACTCCGGGGACGGCGGCCAGTGGGGCTACTGCTTCAACACCGCGGTGAGCATCTCCGACACGAACAACTCCGCGTTCACCGAGGTGAAGGCAGACCCGCAGTACTCGAACTCGTTCGACTACTACAAGGACGGCTCCACTGACGCACCACCCTCGGCGGGACGCTACGTCACGGCTGTGATCGACTTCTCCAAGTGCAAGAACATCTCGGTCACGGCGGGCAAGAACTACACGTTCAGGCTGGACGCATCCGGCGAGGAACTGTTCGGCGGGTCCCGCACCAACGCCAACCAGAACTTCAACATCACCTTCACGTCCTGAACCTGGCTCCGCCGCCGCGGGGCCACGGGTACATTGGGGCCGTGCCGGACACGCGCGTCGACCCCCATCTCGGCACCGTCGTGCACGTCGTCGCGTCGCGCCAGTCGCGACCGAACCTGCCGGCCGACGGCTGCCCGTTCTGCGTGGGCGGCCTGGAGGCCCCCGAGCCGTACCTCGCGAAGTCGTTCCCCAACCGGTGGCCCGCACTCGGCGAGGGGAGATGCGAGGTGGTGCTGTACACCCCCGACCACGACGCCACGTTCCACTCGCTCGGCACCGAAGGGGTGCGGCGCGTGATCGACCTGTGGGCGTCGCGCACCGCGGCGCTCGCGTCGTCGGACGGGGTGGAGTGCGTCCTCGTGTTCGAGAACAGAGGAGCCGAGGTCGGTGCGACGATTGCCCACCCGCACGGCCAGATCTACGCCTTCGGGAAGACCCCCTCACGCATCGCGCGGCGCTTCGCCGCAGGATGGGCGCCCGATGACGACCCGGGCGCGCGTTCCGTCATCAAGGCCCCCGGTGCCGTTGCGTACGCGCAGCACGCGAGCGTGTTCCCCGTCTCCCTCATCGTCGCCCCTGCCGAGCGCGCACCGGACCTCGATTCTCTCGGCGGCGGGGCGCGCGACGCCCTGGCCGGCGTGCTCGTGGACCTGTTCGCCCGTCTCGACAGGCTGTACGACGAGCCGCTCCCCTACATGATGTGGGTCAACCAGGCACCGCGCGGGGCAGTGGACGGATGGATGAGCATCGAGATCGTGTCGCCGTGGCGCGATCGCGGTGTGGCCCGCTACATCGCCGCGGCGGAGGTCGCCGGTGAGGAGTACTTCAACCCTGTCGACCCGGTGGATGTCGCCGGGCGGCTCCGAGACCTGGCCCGCTAGGCGAACATGTCCGCCCGTGGGCCTCAGCCCCTGGTGGTGACGAGGCGACCCGGGCGCTCCCCAGTGTCCCTGCCGTTCCTGCGGGTCACGCGGCCGGCCACGATTGTGGCGTCGTAGCCCACGGCATCCTGCAGCAGGCGCAGGCCGCCGGCCGGCAGGTCGTGGACGGCATGCGGCGCGAGCAGGCGGAGGTTCTCCAGGTCGATCACGTTGATGTCGGCCCTCTTGCCCTCCTCCAGGCGTCCCCTGTCGGACAGCCCGTACACGTCTGCGGGCTGCGAGGTCAGGCGGCGCACGCCGTCCTCCAGGGGCAGACGCGCACCGCGGGAACGTCCCTTCACCCAGTGGGTCAGCATGTACGTGGGGATGGACGCATCGCAGATCGCCCCGCAGTGCGCGCCGCCGTCGGCGAGGCCGACCACCGCGGCGTCGTCCATCATCTGCTCGTGGAGGACATCGTGGTTGCCGTCCGAGTAGTTGAAGAGCGGCAGGAGCAGCATGACCGGGTCGTCAGAGGAGGTCAGTGCGTCGTACGCGATCTCGAGCGGTGTCACCCCGCGGGCGCGGGCGAGTGCACCGATCGACCGCGCGGGGTCCTGCTCGTAGTCCGGCTCCGCGCCGCTCTCCAGCACGTAGCAGCGCTCCACGACCATCGCGAGACCCTTCTGGGACAGGAGCCTGCCGTCATCATCGGCAACGGGTTCCTCGGCCAGGATCCTCGCGCGGACCTGCGGGTCGCGCATCGCCGCGATGCGCTCGCGCACCGGCAGCCCGGCGATCGCCTCGTACGAGGGCCGCAGTCCGAACGGGTTGCGGACCTCGAGACCGAGCAGCACCCCGAACGGGCGCCCGGCCACCAACGGCACGACCCTGGCGCCCGACGCGCGCCACCTTGCGGCGGCGTCCATCTCCTTGCGCCAGCGCCGCGGGTCCTGGTCGTGCTGGAGCACGATGAACGTGGCGGTGAGACCCGTCTCCTTCGCCATCGTCCCGATCCACTCCAGCTCGCGCTCCGTCACGGCCCCGTCATCGTGCGGCACGATCCCTGCCATCGCGACCTCGAAGATCCGCCCGCCACCGTCACGGACCGCCTTTGCGATCGCGAAGAGCTCGTCGTCGTCGGCGAACGTGCCGGGCACGGGGACGCCGTCACTGCTGAGGTGGCCGAGCGTGCGGGAGGTGGTGAAACCGAAGGCACCGGCCTCCATCGCCTCGCGCGCGAGCCGTGCCATCTCGGCCACGTCCTCCGGCGTCGCCTCGGCGTTGCCCCCTGCGCGCTCGTCACCCATCACGTAGGTGCGCAGCGGGCCGTGCGGCAGCTGCACCCCCACGTCCATGGACCATGAGCGACCGCGCAGGTTGTCCATGTACTCGGGGAACGACTCCCAGCCCCACGTCATGCCCTCGTACAGGGCGGTGCCCGGGATGTCCTCCACGCCCTCCATCAGGCGCACGAGGTGGTCCTCCCGGCCCGGTCGCACGGGGGCGAAACCGACGCCGCAGTTGCCGGTGATGACTGTGGTGACGCCGTGCGCCGCGGACGGGTTGAGCTCGCCATCCCACGTGACCTGGCCGTCGTAATGGGTGTGGATGTCCACGAACCCGGGCGTGACGATGCGTCCCGCGGCGTCGATCGTCTCCGATGCCGGCTCGTCGATGGACTCCGCGATCCGGACAATGCGCCCGTCCTTCACGGCCACGTCGGCCCGCCGGGCCGGCGCACCCGTTCCGTCGACGACTGTCCCGTTCTTGATGATGATGTCGAGCACCGTGCTCACCCCCTGCTGAACTCGCGCAGCACCCGCCCGCTGCGCTCACCCGTGTTCCTGCCGTGCTCCGTGACAGTGCGGCCGTTCACGATGGTGGCGGCGTAGCCCGACGCATTCACGCGGAAGCGGCCCGACCCGTGCGGGAAGTCGTTCACGTACTCGGGGTACGCGATCTGCAGCGAGGACGCGTCGAACACGTTGATGTCCGCGAACTTGCCCGGTGCCAGCGTGCCGCGGTCGACAAGGCCGAGGACGCCCGCCGACTTCTGGGTGATCTTGTGGACCGCCTGCTCGAGCGCGGCCGCCCCGCGCTCCCGCACCCAGTAGGAGAGGTAGTGGGTGGTGGCATCGGCGTCGCATATCTGCCCGGCGTGCGCACCCGCGTCCCCCAGGCCAGGGATGATGCCGTCAAGGCTGAGGAATCCGGGCATCGCGTCCATGTTCCGGCTGAAGAACCACACGTTGAAGAGCTCACGCCCCTCGCTCTCGATGAGCCGGTCGATCACCAGTTCCACCGGGGACACGCCCTTCTCGGCCGCGAGGTCGGCGACGGACTTGCCGCCCTCCATGTGGTAGTCGGGCACGTCGCCCTGCCCCAGGGGGTGCACGAGGTTCGCGTCGTACCAGAGCCCGCGTGCCTTGCCCTCCTCCACGAGGCCCGCACGGGTCGCGTCATCCTTCAGCGCGGCGAGACGGAGCTCGAGCGTGGGCAGCTGCATGACCGCCTTCCAGCGCGGCCCGGCAACGGGCGGCACCTGCTGCAGGCCCATGAGGGTCCCGCTCGGGCGGATCTGGGACACGCCGGTCACGCGGCCGTGGTTGGCGCGCATGTCGTCGATCTGGCTGCCCCAGAAGTCCACCGGTCCCTGCCCGGTGCCGTTGCCGACACCCGTGGAGAACAGCACGTCGCCCGCAGTCTCCGCCATCGTGCGCAGCAGGTCCATCTCGTGGTCCATCTTCGTGGCGAAGTCCATGACCGCCTGGAAGATCCCCCCGCCCGATCGGTTCATGCCCTCTGCCATCGCGACGTACTCGTCGACCGGTGCGTAGGTGCCCGGCACCTTGCGGCCGTCGGGGACGGTGTGCAGGAGGATGCGCGACGTGGAGAATCCGACGGCCCCGCCGGCGACCGCCTCCGCCATGATGTCGCGCATCATCGCGAGCTCGTCCGGGGTCGCGGTGCTCCCCTCGTCCATCGACCTGTCACCCATGGCGTGGTAGCGCACCGCGCAGTGCCCGACGAGACCGACGACGTTGAGCGCGGGGTTCATGCGCTGCACGGAGTCGAGGTACTCGGGGTAGGTGTGCCAGTCCCACGGGAGGCCGTCCAGGATCGCCTGCCGCGGGATGTCCTCCACGCTCTCCATCAGCTCGGCGAGGTACGCGCGGTTCTGCGGCGCGACAGGCGCGAAGGAGACGCCGCAGTTGCCGATGAGCGCGGTCGTCACCCCCTGCCAGGAGGATGACGTCATGAGAGGGTCCCACCCGATCTGGGCGTCGAGATGCGTGTGCAGGTCCACGAAGCCCGGTGTGACCGTGAGCCCGCGCGCATCAACCTCGGACGACGCTGACTCTCCCGCGAGATCGCCGATCGCGGTGATGCGGTCGCCGTCCACCGCAACGTCGGCCGCGTATCCCTGTGCGCCGGTGCCGTCGATGACGGTCCCGCCGCGGATGATCATGTCGTGCGCCATCTGTCCCCCCGAGGGTGCCGGGGCCGTCCCCCGGCCGCCGACCGCATCCTATTTCGGGGTCAGGCACCATCCCCGACGGGAGCGGTGAACTGGGACCGGTAGAGGCGGTGGTATGCCCCACGGGCCGCGAGGAGCTCCTCATGCGAGCCCTGCTCCACGATCGCGCCGTTCTCCATCACCAGGATCACGGTTGCGTCCCTGATGGTGGAGAGCCTGTGGGCGATCACGAAGCTCGTGCGCTGGGCCCGCAGGTTGTGCATGGCCTTCTGGATGAGCACCTCGGTGCGGGTGTCCACGGAGCTCGTGGCCTCGTCGAGGATGAGGATCGAAGGGTCGGACAGGAAGGCCCGCGCGATCGTCAGCAGCTGCTTCTCACCCGCGCTCACGGCCGCGGTCTCGCCGTCCAGCACTGTGTCGTACCCGTCGGGCAGGGAGTGGACGAACCGGTCCACGTACGCGGCCTTCGCGGCGGCGAGGACCTCCTCCCTCGTGGCTGACGGGCGTCCGTAGGCGAGGTTCTCGTAGATCGTCCCGTTGAAGAGCCACGTGTCCTGCAGCACCATGCCGATGCTCCCGCGGAGCTCGTCGCGGGGCATCATGGCGATGTCGCGCCCGTCCAGCAGGATGCGCCCGCCGTTCAGCTCGTAGAACCTCATGATGAGGTTGACGAGCGTGGTCTTGCCCGCTCCCGTCGGCCCGACGATCGCGACGGTCGTCCCCGGTTCTGCGACGAAGGAGAGGCCCTCGATGAGCGGGGTGCCGGGCACGTAGGAGAACGAGACGTTCTCGAACTCGACCCGTCCGGTGACCGGCTGCGGTGCCCCTGCCGGTGCGTCTGGCGACTGCTCCTCGGCATCGAGCAGCTCGAACACTCGCTCCGCCGATGCCACTCCCGACTGCAGCACGTTGAACATGGAGGCCGTCTGGGTCAGCGGCTGGGTGAACTGACGCGAGTACTGGATGAACGCCTGCACGTCGCCGAGACCCATGGAGCCCGAGGACACCTTCAGCCCTCCGATCACCGCGATCGCCACGTAGTTGAGGCCGCCGATCCACATCATCGCGGGCTGGATCGACCCCGAGATGTACTGGGCGCCGTAGCTGGCCCCGAACAGCTCCTCGTTCATAGCCGCGAACCGATGCTCGGTGTCGCGCTGGCGGCCGAAGGCCTTCACCACGGCGTGGCCCGTGAACGTCTCCTCGATGAGCCCGTTCAGCTGCCCGGTCGTGCGCCACTGGTCGATGAATTTCGCACGGGACCTGGCGGCGATCTTCTTCATGGTGAGCATGGACGAGGGGATCACGAGGAGGGCGACCAGCGCGAGCTGCCACGAGACCGTGAACATCATCACGATGACGCCGACCATGGTGAGGAGCGACGTGATGAGCTGGCTCAGCGACTGCTGGAGACTCTGGCTGATGTTGTCGATGTCGTTCGTGACGCGGCTCAGCAGCTCGCCCCGCGAGTGCCTGTCGATGTAGGACAGGGGCAGGCGGTGGATCTTCTCCTCCACCTCCGACCGCAACGTGAACATCGTGCGCTGGACCACCCCGGCGAGCAGGAAGGCCTGCCCGTAGGAGAGCACATACGACAGCACGTAGACCCCCATCGCCACGAAGAGCGTGTTGTGGAGCTTCGGGAAATTGATCCTCGAGGGGTCCCGGTACTTGATGAGGGGCTCCGTCAGGATGTTCGTGGCGTGCCCGAGGATGCGCGGGCCCGACACCACGAACGCCACGCTCGCCACCGCCATGACGAGAATGAGGATGACGAGGGGGCCCTCGGCCGAGAGGAGACGCACCAGGCGCCTCGTGGACTGGCCGAAGTTCTGGGACTTCTCCGTGGGGATGCCGACCGTGTTCCAGCGGCCGCTGCGCAGTTCCGTGACGGACGCGCCGGGATTCGACGGCGCTGCGCCGGTGCCGTTGCCCTTTGAGTCGCTCATACCGTCTCCTCCTCGTTCACCGAGGCCTGTGACTCGACGATCTCCTGGTAGGTCGGGCAGGTCGACAGCAGTTCGTCGTGCGTCCCGATGCCCACGGCCTCGCCGTCCTCGAGCACGAGGATGCGGTCCGCGTTGCGGATGGTCGACACGCGCTGGGCCACCACGATCACCGCGGCATCGCGCACCTGGGGAGCTAGCGCGGCACGGAGCCTCGCGTCGGTGGCCAGGTCGAGCGCGGAGAACGAGTCATCGAACAGGTAGATGTCCGGGCGCCTCACCACGGCGCGGGCGATGGCGAGGCGCTGGCGCTGGCCGCCCGACAGATTGCTGCCGCCCTGTGCGACCGTGGCCCCCAGGCCGCCGTCCATCGCGCGGACGAAGTCCTCGGCCTGGGCGATGCGGAGCGCCTCCCACATCTCGTCCTCGGTGGCATCCTCCTTGCCGTAGCGCAGGTTCGACGCCACGGTGCCGGAGAAGAGGTACGGCTTCTGGGGCACGAGGCCGACCCTGGACCACAGGTCCTCCGGAGCCAGACTGCGCACGTCGACCCCGTCGACCAGCACGCTGCCCGACGTCGCGTCAAAGAGCCTCGGCACGAGGTTCACGAGGGTCGTCTTCCCGGAACCGGTGCTGCCGATCACAGCGGTCATCTCGCCCGGCTCGCACCTGAACGAGATCCCCGAGAGCACGGCGTGCTCGGCGCCGGGGTAGTGGAACCCGACATCCCTCATCTCGAGCGAGGCGCGCGCGGAGGTGATGCGGACGGGGTCCGCGGCGGGCACCACGGACGATGGCGTCCCCAGGACCTCCATGATGCGCTCGGCGCTCACCGAGGCGCGCGGCACGAGTGCCGCCATGTACGTGGCCATCATCACCGACATCAGGATCTGGGTCAGGTACGTGAGGAATGCGATAAGTGCGCCGATGTTGCGCATCCGGCCCGAGCCGATCTGGTCGGCTCCGAACCACACCACGGCCACGCTCGCCATGTTGACGAAGAGGCTGACGGTGGGGAACATGAGCGACTGGAGCCGGCCACCGGTGAGGGCCGTGGCGGTCAGGCTCTCGTTCCCCTCCCGGAAGCGCACGGTCTCCTCGGGCTCGCGGACGAACGCACGGACCACGCGGATGCCGGTCAGCTGCTCCCGCAGGATGCCGTTGATGCGGTCGATCTTCTCCTGCATGAGGCGGAACGTGGGGGTCATCCGCACGATGATCGAGCCCTGGGCGACGAGCACGAGCGGGATGGTGACGATGAAGATCCACGAGAGTCCCGCGTCCTGGCGCATCGCGAGGATGACCCCTCCGACCGCCGTGAACGGCGCGGCGAGGAGGAGCGTGCACGTCATGAGGACGAGCATCTGCACCTGCTGCACGTCGTTGGTGATGCGCGTGATGAGTGACGGGGGGCCGAACTGGTTCACCTCGCGGCTCGAGAAGTCGTTGACCTGGTGGAAGAGGTCGCGGCGGGTGTCCCTACCGAAACCCATGGCAGCCTTCGAGCCAACCTTCACCGCCGCCACGGAGAAGACGAGCTGGACCAGGGATGCCGCGACCATGACGGCGCCGATCCGCCAGATGTACCCGGTGTCCCCCTTGGCCACGCCGTTGTCGATGATGTCGGCATTCAGGGTCGGCAGCCACAGGCCCGCGACCGACTGGACCCCCTGGAACACGACGACGAGCCACAGGACCGGCCTGTAGGCCTTCAGTTGTCGTTTCAGGAGGGCAATCAGCATCGCGGGGGTCCCTTTCGGCGCCTTGTCGACACTAGTCCCGGGTCCTCTCCGTGGCGCAGACGGAGCACCGGGACTCAGATGCGGGAGGTGTGACGCGTGCCCGGCGGGTCCACGGCGAAGCCCGCCGCCTCGCCCCAGGAGTCGCCGTACACGAGCTCCCCCATCTGCACCCTGCGCACCGGCCCGTGCGAGCCCTGCGGCCTGCCGAGTGTGATGGACGCCGCGATGAACACCTCGGGAGGGATGCCGAGCAGCTCCTTGAGCTCCTTGTCGACGAACGCGTGGAAACCCGTGAGAACCCCGCCGTAGCCGAGTGCGCGCGCCGCGAGCAGCACGTTCTGCACGGCCGGGTACACGCTGGCACCCTCGTTCGGGTTCGGGTCGCGGTAGCGCACGAGGCAGCCGAGAACGAGCACGGGGACCCGCTCGAGATTGTCCACGTACTCCTGCATCGTGCGGGCCATCCGTGCCTTGGGTGACGACAGGTCAGCGCCCGACCCGCTGTCATAGCCGTCGTTGCCGCGCTTGTGCCCCCACACCGCGCGGGCCCCCTGTGCCACGAGCCGCTTCGCCTCCGCTGCCTTCTCCCCGTCCGTGAGCACGAGGAACCTGAACGGCTGCCTGTTGGAGCCGCTCGGGGCGCGCGTCGCGGCGAACATGATGTCCCGCAGCACGTGGGCGGGCACCGGCTCGTCCGCATACCTGCGGATCGCACGGGTGGTCACGAGGCCCTCGAGCATCCCGACAGAGTCAGGGTGCAGACCGAGCCGGGCCAGGCCCTGTTCGTCGCGCGGAGCATCCATGCCCCATTTCTACCCGAGCAGGGGTGTCGGTACTGTGTGGCCGTGCACAGGGAACTCGGTTTCTACACGCTCGCAGGCGCGCCACGGTCGCCGCGCGACATGCTGGACGAGCTGGTCCATGCAGAGCGGCTCGGGCTCGGCACTGCGTTCATCTCCGAGCGGTTCAACATCAAGGAGGCCGGCGCGCTGACGGGCGCGGCGTGCGCTGTCACGTCGGGCATGGACATCATCACCGCCGCCACCAACCACACGACGCGCCACCCAGTGGTGACGGCGTCATGGGCGAGCACTCTCCACCTGCTCTCGGAGGGTCGGTTCAGCCTCGGCATCGGCCGCGGGATCGAGGCCATGTTCAGGGCATTCGGGATGCCACTGGCCACGACTGAGTCGATGGAGTCCTTCGCGCTGTTGATGCGCCGCCTCTGGAAGGGCGAGACGGTGCTCGGCCACGAGGACATCACCGGCAAGTACCCGGTTCTGAGGCTCGACCCCTCCTTCGACCTGGACATCCCGCTCAGCATCACCGCCTTCGGCCCGCGCACGCTCGAGGCAGGGGGCCGCACCTTCGACAACGTCATCCTGCACACCTTCTTCACCGACGAGACCACGGCCCGTGCCGTGCGCACGGTGAAGGAGTCGGCCGAACGGGCCGGCCGCGACCCCGCGACGGTCAAGGTGTGGTCGTGCTTCGCCACGATCGGCGACCACCTGCCCGAGGACCTCCGCCTGAAGAAGACGGTCGGGCGTCTCGCCACCTACCTGCAGGCGTACGGCGACCTGATGGTCTCGACCAACCGGTGGGACCCGGCCGTCCTCGCCCGTTTCCGCGAGGACGGTCTCGTCCGCGGCTTCGCCGGCGCTCTCGACGCGAAGGCCACCACGGCGGAACTCGAGCACGTCGCCACGCTCATCCCGGACGAGTGGCTGGCCCCGGCGGCGACGGGATCACCGGCCAAGTGCGTGGCAGCGGTGAGGAACCAGTTCGACCTGGGCTGTGACGGCGTGATCATGCACGGCGCGTCCCCGGCAGAGCTCGAACCGATCGTGGATGAGTACGCCCGGGGGCTATGAGCGGGCCCAGTGGGCCATGAGGACGTCTGCGGCGGAGCGCGGGTCCTCGATCATCCACCAGTGACCGACACCGGAGAGCCGCGTGACCTCCGCCCCCACCCAGGACGCGACCTCCACGTGTGTCTCGTGCCCGCCTGCGTAGTGGTCGTTCTCGGCGATGACCACCAGGCCGTTGCGCGGGCCCGCCGCGCGGAACGCGCTGCCGAGTGCTGACATCGCCGGCTGGGCGCCGCTGCGGTAGAGCGAGAGGATGCACGAGGCCATCTCGTCGTTGACCCATCTCTTCACCTTGCGGGAGATGACGTCGCCCATGCCGAGCGCGCCGAACACTGCGGCGAAGGTCTCCTCGTCGAGAGCCACCATTCCCGCGACCGACTCCTCCCCCGCCCCGGCTGACTGCCATCCCTGCGCCGCGTCGTGCCAGACGTACGAGGGGTGCATCAGGCCCGCACAGTCCGCCGCCCAGGTGCGCGCCACCGTGGGATCAGCGGCGAGCGCGCCGAACACATGGCCGGCGCCCCAGTCGTGGCCGACCAGGTCGATGTCGCCGGGGATCGCGCGCAGTTCGGTGAGCAACCAGTCCCGGTACTCGGTCTGCGTGGCGCCGAAACCCGCCGGGAGGGGCGCACCGAAGCCAGGCGGCACGAGGGTCACAACGTCGGTCACCCCGCGGCGGGCAAGCTCGGAGATGAGATCGTCCCAGACCGCCTCGGTCTCGGGGTTGCCGTGCACGAACACCTTGGTCATGGGGACACCGTAACCGTCATCGTTGGCGCGGGCGGAAGTGCGCGTGAGATGTCAGCGTGTACGGGTCCGTGCCCCGAGGACGAGGACTGCTGCGGCCGTCGCGACAGCGAACAACGTGACGCGGAAGTTCGTGAGGTCAGCGAGGAACCCGACGACCACGGCGCTCGAGAGGAAACCCAGCCGCTGGCCGAACGTCATTGCACCCAGCCCCCGTGCGGCGGGGATGCCCGGCAGCCTGGCGGCGATCTCGTACAGCTGCGGGAACAGCACCGAGATCCCGAGCCCCCACAGGGCGTACGCCACGAAGGCGAACGCGGTCACCGGGGCGAGCGCGAGCATCACGGAGCCGGCCACGCACATCCACGTCCCCGCCGTGAACATCCGCCGGCCCCCGACAGCCACCGACACGTGGTCACCCGTGAGCCTGCCGATGAGCATCGCGGCGGCGAACACCGACGTGCCTGCACCCTTCATGCGGCCCGCCTCGAACACGTCAGTGAGGACGACGGAACTCCAGTCGTTCGGCATGCCCTCCAGCAACGCGAGACCGAACCCCATCGCTCCGATCGCGAGCGCGAACCGTCGCGCCATGCCGCCGGGTGCCGAACTCCCCTCCCCGGCGTGCGGCTCGGGGGGATCATCGGCCGCGAGCAGCCCAGGGACCGCAATGAGGACCACGATGACCATGAACGAGGCGGCCAGGAGGAGGTGAAGCCCCAGACCGACGTCCGCGGCCGATGCGAGCCAGCCGGTGCCGCCGCCCGCGACCATTCCGAGGCTCCAGGTGCCGTGGAGCCGCTGCATGATCGGCCGCCCCATGCGCGCCTGGATCATCACGCCCTGGGCGTTGAACGCGACGTCGTTCTGCACGTCGTTGAAGCCGAGGAGCGTGAGCAGGACGAGCAGGACGAACGCGTTCGGCACCACCGCCACCAGCGGCACGAGCGCGGCCATCAGCAGCGAGGCAACGAGGACCACCGTCCTCGTCCGCACCTTCGTGACCACGCGGGCTACGAGGAGCGAGCCGACGAAGCCCCCGAGCCCGCCACCGAGGAGCGCCAGCCCGAGACCCGAGTTGCTCACGCCCAGCCGGTCACGGACCTCGTTGATGCGCGGGATCCAGTTGCTGAAGACGAAGCCGTTGACGAAGAAGACCGCCCCCACGGACCACGTGGATCGGGTCAGGGACGGCACGTGGCAACAGTAATTCGCGCGCGGCCCGAAGGCCCGCGATGAGTCAGCCGTTGCTCCCCGGCCTGCTCTTCTTCGACGCGAGGTAGGCGGCGCTGATCTCCCGGCTCTCCCTGTCGAACGTGGCGAAGACGAGCGCATCGGCATCTGCCGCGTTGCGCATGGTGCCGGCCATCTCCTCGGTCACGGCGTTGACCTGCTGCTTGGTGGTGCGAAGTGCGTACCCGGGCTTGGCTGCTATCGACTCGGCGAGGTCCTCGACGTGGGAGAGGAGTCCCTCGGTCGGCACGATCGTGTTCAGGAAGCCGAGCGCCTTCGCCTCGTCGGGGAAGAAGCGCCGGCACGTGATGACCAGTTCCTTCGTGGCTGCGGGCCCGATCTCGCGGACGAGGCGCGGGATGCCGCCCCAGGCGAGCGGGATGCCGAGGTCCACCTCGGGAATCGAGAACACCGCGTTCTGCGCCGCCACGCGCAGGTCGCAACTGGCGGCGAGCACCAGACCGCCGCCGACGCAGTGGCCCTGGATCGCCGCGATCGTGATCTGGGGCATCGCAGTGACGGTCTCCGCCATGACGCGCCCGAGGTCCGCCGTCTCGCGCACCCCGAACTCCGCCGACGGGTTGGCGAAGTCGTCCAGGTCAAACCCGGCACTGAACGAACGCCCCTCGCCCGAGACGATGACGACCCGCACGGAACCCTGCCCGGAGAACCACCGTGCCGCGTCGGAGAGGTCCTGGAGGGTCTGGCGTGACAGCGCGTTCAGTTTCCCGGGCCGCTCCAGCGTGATGCGCGTCACGATATAGCCGCCGCGCGAATGACCCACGAGATGATAGGGCTTCTTGCCGAGCTTATCGAGGAAAGCGATGATGTGTTGCACGCTGGCGTGCATGGTGTAGTCATCATCGCATTTGGGATTGTCGGTATATCCCTGCCCCAGGCGATCAAGGGAGAT